>CAMAPG010000030.1 GCA_945859965.1 Opitutus sp. GAS368
AAGTTCGGCGCCAGCGGGAAACAGATTTTGATCGAGGACTGCCTGCACGGGGAGGAAACCTCGCTGCTCGTCGTCGTGTCCGGACGCGACTACGTCATCCTGCCCACGTCGCAGGATCACAAACGCATCGGCGATGGCGATACCGGGCCCAATACCGGCGGCATGGGCACCTACTCGCCCGCCGAGGTGGTCACACCCGCGCTGCTCCAACAAATCGAGCGCGAGATCGTCCGCCCTTCGGTCGACGCCATTGCGAACGAGGGCATCGATTTTCGCGGCACCCTTTTCATCGGCATCATGCTCACGCCCGAAGGCCCGAGCGTGCTGGAATACAACACCCGCTTCGGCGATCCCGAAACCCAGGTTGTGCTGCCGCGCCTCGCCACCGATCTGCTGGAATTGCTCTGGCGCGCCGCTCTCGGCCAATTGGGTGGCATGCAACTGCAGGTGAAGCCGGTGCACGCGGTGTGCGTCGTGATCGCCGCCCAGGGCTATCCCGACGCCTACGCCAAGGGCGATGTCATCACCTTTCCCGCCGTCCTCCCGCCCAACGTCACCCTCATCCACGCCGGTACGGCAAAAAATGCGGCCGGGCAAATCGTGACCCACGGCGGCCGCGTGCTGGGGGTCACCGCCGTCGCCGCCACGTTGCGCCAGGCGGCGGACGACGCCTACGCGGTGTGCGGGGCGATTCAATGCTCGAGCAAATATTTCCGGCGCGACATCGGCGCCCGCCAGCTCAACCGTCGTTAAAATGGCCGGATGCCGCATGAGACTCTTTTCCTTTTCAACCCTTCTTCTGGTCATCACCCTTCCCCTGCGGGGCGCGGCGGTCGAACAGTCGCTCGGGCAAAATCTTTCCTATCTGCGCGTGCATGAACTGCCCGCGGACCTGCCGAAAACAGCCGCGGCTCCGAGGGGGGCGCTCGTGCTCGACCTGCGTTTTGCTCATGCCACCGAAAACGATGCGGTCGCTTTTGGCGCCTGGCTCAAATTTTATGCCCGGCCCCAGTCGCCCGTTTTCGTGCTGGCGAATGATCAGACGGACCAATCGCTCCTCGCCTCACTCAACGGCCCCGAAAAACCCGCCGGCATCGTCACCCTCGGTCCGGCCAAGGAAGGACTAAACTGGGACGTCCCCGTCAAGATCCCTCCCGAGGCCGACCGGATCGCCTACGACCTGTTTGAGCACGGCGCCTCCGTCGATCAGCTCATCGTGCGAAAAGTCGAAAAGGTCCGCCGAGACGAAGCCTCGATGGCCAAAACCTGGACCGGGGCGACCACGCCAACAGAGAACGAAGACGCCGAGGAATCGGATTCGGCCCCAGCGGCCCCTGGAGCCGAGAAGCCGCCTGCCACTGTCCCGCCGCTCGACCTGGTCCTGCAGCGCGCCGTGCAGTTGCACCGGGCCTTGCTCGCGCTGAAGAAAATTCCCGCGAGGTAAGACCCTGCCGAGTCTGCCTTTGCAATCCGGCGGTTTTTGTATCCATTCCCCCTTCGTCACCGATGCCCGGACCGATCCTCACCGTTTGCACGGCCAATATTTGTCGCAGCCCGATGGCTGCGGGCCTTTTGCAGCACGCCCTGGCCGCCCAACCTGAGCCTCTGCGTTCGCTCACGGTCATTTCCGCCGGCGTGGCGGCCCGCAGCGGCGAGCGCGTTTCCGAGAACTCGGTGATCGCCCTGAAGAAGGCCGGGATCGACATCAGCCAGTCGCGCAGCCGGCCCCTGACCCAGGAGCTCGCCAACCAGGCTTCGCTCATTCTCTGCATGACCGAGTCCCACCGGGCCATGATCCAGCTGAATTTCGATCCCACGCCGCGAAACGTTTATCTTTTTCGCGAGTTCCTGCCCCGCAGTGCGGACAAGGAAATTGGCGATCCCTATGGCGGCCCGCTCAAGGTCTACGAGGCCGCCCGCGACGAAATGGTCGAGGCCATCCCTTCGCTGGTCGATTTCCTGAAGAAATACTTCGCCGGCTCCAACGCCCGCTGAGACTCCTTTTAACGCAGAGGGCGCAGAGAACGGATGAAGTCGCAGAGAATACCCCTGCGCCCTCCCTCCTCCTCTGCGCCCTCTGCGTTAAAATCTCATTTCGAGCCAAGCGGGACGGCGACAGATTTCGGGTTGCGGATTCGCCGATTTGGCTTTCGCCTCGCGGTTCCTTTTCGCCTCTTTCGCAACCCTCCCAACCCGCACCGCAATGTCCCTCACCGCCACGCCGCTCAAGAGTCTCGATCCGGAAATTTACAGCGCCATCTCCTCGGAGTTCGCGCGCCAGCAGAGTCACGTCGAGCTCATCGCCTCGGAGAACTTCACCTATCCCGCCGTGCTCGAGGCGCAGGGCAGCGTGCTGACCAATAAATATGCCGAGGGTTATCCGGGCCGGCGCTGGTACGGCGGCTGCGAATATGTGGACAAGGTCGAGCAGCTGGCGATCGACCGCGCGAAGCAGCTCTTCGGCGCCGAGCATGCGAACGTGCAGCCGCATTCCGGCTCGCAGGCCAATTTCGCCGTCTACACTTCGGTGCTCCAGCCGGGCGACAAGATCCTCGCGATGAACCTGTCCCACGGCGGACACCTCACGCACGGCAATCCGGCGAATTTCTCCGGCAAGTTGTACACCGTCGTCGCCTACGGCGTGCGCCAGGACAACAACCTGATCGACTACGACGAACTCGCCGCCGTCGCCGCCCGCGAAAAGCCGAAGATGATCACCGTGGGCGCCAGCGCCTACTCGCGCATCATCGACTTCGCCCGGATGGGTGAAATTGCCAAGGCCAACGGCGCGCTGCTGTTCGCGGACATTGCGCACATCGCCGGCCTCGTCGCCTCGGGCCATCATCCTTCGCCGGTGCCGCACGCCGACTTCGTGACCACCACGACGCACAAAACGCTGCGCGGCCCGCGGGGCGGGCTCATCCTCTGCCGCACCGCGCACGCCAAGGTCATCGATTCGGCGGTCTTCCCGGGCGCGCAGGGCGGCCCGCTCATGCACGTGATCGCCGCCAAGGCGGTGTGTTTCGCTGAATGCCTCAAGCCCGAGTTCAAGGCCTACTCCGGCCAGATCATCAAGAATTCGCAGGCGCTCGCCGCCGCGATGAAATCCCGCGGCTACCAGATCGTCGCCGGCGGCACCGACAACCACCTTTTCCTCGTCGATCTCCGGGGCAACCTGCCCGAGCTCACGGCCAAGAAGGCCCAGGAGACCCTCGATCTCGCGAACATTACCTGTAACAAGAATACGGTGCCGTTCGAGACCCGCAGTCCGTTCCAGGCTTCGGGCATCCGCCTCGGCACGCCCGCCGTCACCACGCGCGGCCTGCTCGAGAAGGACATGGAGGAAATCGCCAGCTGCATCGACCTTGTGTTGAAAGCGATCGGCACGCCCGGTGAGGCGGCGGCCATCGCCGCTGCCAAGCAGCGCGCGATCGCGTTGATGAACCGGTTTCCCCTGCCGTATAAGCTCTGAAGAGCGCTCCATGACCGCTCTTCAGAGGGTTATCAGTTATGTGTTAAGTGTTATTGGAGCGAGTGCGCACTCCGTGCTCTTTGTAGGCTAGGTCGTCTTGTCACGCCGAAGCCAGGCGAAGGCGGATGACCTGGTGCCCTCCTTCGCCTGGCCTATGAAGGGCAGGCCACCTCGACGAGGTGGCCTACAGTTTAAACGCTGTCGGTCCTTCCCCTGTAACCACCAACTCCGGCCTTGGCGTCTCCGCTGTAAGGGTTTTCCCTTTAACTCCTCCTTTGTCGACTTCCCCTGCTTCTCCCCCCAACCAGCGCCCGCTGTCGCTTGGGGTCATTTTTCTCACGCTCTACATCGACCTGATCGGTTTCTCGATTTTCTTCCCGCTCGGGCCCGAGCTCTTGAAATACTACGTGGCCCACGAGAGCAAAACCGGGCTTTTCGCGACCCTGATCGGCCAGCTCGAAACCCTGGCACATGCGGCGCAGGCCAGCAACACCGCGGTCGCCGCCCTGTTCGCGGGCGCCCTCGGCTCCCTTTACTCGCTGATGCAGTTCGTCTTTTCCCCCATCTGGGGCGCCCGTTCCGACCGGATCGGGCGGCGGCGGGTGTTGCTCACGACCATCGCCGGCAGCGCCGGCAGTTATCTGCTGTTTGTGTTCAGCGGCTCATTCGTCCTTTTCTTTGTCAGCCGGATCCTGGGCGGCATCATGGGCGGCAATCTTTCCGTCGCGATTGCGGCCGTCTCCGACGTCACCACCCGGGAAAACCGGGCCAAGGGCATGGGCATCGTGGGCGTTGCATTCGGCCTCGGCTTCCTCACCGGCCCGATCATCGGCGGCCTGACCGCGCATGTTAACCTCCTGCAGCGCTGGCCCGGCTTGGCCACCTGGGGCCTGCACCCGTTCAGCGTGCCCGCCCTGATTGCCTTCAGCCTTTGTGTCTTGAACCTGCTTTGGGTGGCAGTGCGTTTTCGCGAAACACTGCCGGTCGAACGCCGCGGGGTCGGCGTGACGCTCCGCGAGCGCAATCCGCTCCGCGCTCTTTTTACGCTGCCCAACGCGACAATTCGCCGCACCAACGTCGTCGGGTTTCTCCTCGTGTTCAGCTTCAGCTTTTTCGAAACGACCATCAGTTTCTTCACCGCCGACAAACTGGATTACAATGCCCACCAACTGACGTGGGTGTTTGTCTATCTCGGGATCACGTCGATCCTGACCCAAGGCCTGCTGGTCCGCCGGGCGGTCCCGGCCTTTGGGGAAAAAAAGGTCGCCATCGCCGGCATCGCGACGGTTGCGCTCGGTTTCATCGGCCTCGGCCTGGCCGTGGGCGTGGCCCGGTCCGCGCCGCTCATGTTCACGGCGCTCACCTTCTGCGCGATCGGCTCGGGCTGCGCCAACGTCGCGCTCGGCGCCCTCGTGTCGCTCTACGCCTCGCCGGAGGAACAGGGCAAGGTCACCGGGATTTTCCGTTCGCTCGGTTTCCTCGCGCGGGCCGCCAGCCCGGTGGTCGCCGGATTTTTATTCTTCCGTTTCGGCGGCACGGTCACCTTCGCCACCGCCGGCGCGTTGCTGGTCATTCCTTTCACCCTCGGCCTTTCCCTTCCCCAGCCGCAGAAATGAGCCCCGCGCGTTCATCGTCTTCCTTCCTGCGGCGGCGCCTGCCCGCCGGACTGGCCCTGCTCCTGGCCGCGGCCTGGCTGCTGACGGGGACGGGATGTCTGTCCTTTAAACGCGAAGCCCCCCGGCCGGGCCTGACCACGTTCGGCACCCCGCTCGTCGTGCTGCCGGCCGCCACCTTGGGGAATTACCTGGTCATCGAAGCCAAATGGGATCGATACGGGCCTTACCGTTTTCTCATCGATACCGGTTCATCGGTGACCCTTGTTTCCACGGAACTCGCGCGGCGTTATCCGGTAAAATACACCCCGGCAACGACCGCTCCCCAGATGCGGGTGAAATCCGCGGAAGGTGAAATCGCACTGCTAGCGACCACCACCCTGCGGCGGCTCGACCTGGGCGATGTCCGCTTCGACGATGTACCGGCGCTGATGTACGATTGCGCGCCGTTGTCGGCCCATCTCGGGGTGAAGATCGATGGCATCCTGGGCTTCCCGCTCTTTCGCGACACGGTGCTGACCCTCGACTATCCTCATTCGCGCGTCCTGCTTTCGCCGTCCCGCACTGCACCGCTACTGCCGGGCAGCACCATCCCCTTCAACAACGCGAACAAAACGCCGCTGATCCCCATCAGCATGGGAGACACCCCGTTTATCGCCCTGATCGATTCCGGCAGCGATGCGCCCCTGAGTTTGAATCCGGTGGGACTGCAACCGAAGTTTGCCGTGGCCCCCCGCCCCGGCCCCACCGTGGGCACGCTCACGGGCGACCGGACCCAGCAGCTCGGCCGACTCGCGGATTCGCTCAAGATTGGCACCTACGCCCTGCAATCGCCCCTCGTGGAAATGACCGACGAGCTCTCGGCCATCGGGGCTGCGATCCTGAAAAACTTTACCATCACCTTCGACCAGAAGCGGAATCAGGTGACGTTCTACCGTGAGACCGCGGACCCCATTGCGTTTCCTCCCCACCGCACCACCGGCCTCAGTTTCAACAAGGCCCCGGCTTACTGGCGGGTCGTGGGCATCGTGCCGGGTTCCCCGGCCACCGGCCGGATCTCGTCCGGCGACCTCGTGACACGCATCAACGGCGAGCCGGTCGAACGGTGGGATTTCAAGCGCTACGGCCAGCTCATCGCGAACGCCGACGACATCGTTTTCACCCTGCTCAACGGTTCGCGTGAACACGACGAACGCCTGAAGGTGTACGAACTCGTGCCGTAGCTCGCGCAAAGCGCGAGCTCTGTAAGCTGTAAGGGGTAAGGTTTAAGCCAAAGCCAACGAACCAACCGCGCTTAAACCTTAAAACTTACACCTTACCCCTTAAACCTCTCCCCCTGCTTACTCTGCAGGAGAAACACCGCTGCGCCGTCGTGGCCGCTCTCCCAGGGGAAGCTGAGAATCCGCTTTTCGAGAATGAAGCGGCCCTCCGTCTCCTTCAGGAATTTCCCGACCACGCGTTCGTTTTCCTCCGGATCGATGCTGCAGGTGGAATAGACGAGCCGTCCGTTGGCCGCGACCAACCGCGCCGCGGCACTCAACAGCGCGAGCTGCTGCCCGGCATGTTTGGCGAAATCGCTTTCCTGCAGCCGCCATTTCACGTCGACGCGGTGGCGCATGACCCCGGTATTGGAGCAGGGCACGTCGATCAGCACTGCGGGAAACTCCGTCGGCAGGCCGTGCTCTTTCAATAATTTCCAAGCCCCGCGCCCGATATCACCCTGGACCAGGGCGACATCGACTCCGGCGACCCGCGAAAGATTTTCCTTCAACCGGTCGATCCGCGGCCCTGGCAAATCGAACGCAATCAACTGCCCGGCGCTGGCCGAGGTGCCCGTCGGCACGCTCAGTTTCAGCGCGTCGGCAATCAGCAGCGCCTTGCCCCCGGGGGCGGCGCAGGCATCGAGAATGATTTCGCCCGGACGCGGCGCCAACAGCTCGACGGAAAAACGCGTGCCCGGATCCTGCAGGTAAATCTGCCCGGCCTTGAGCAACGGCTCCACTTCGCTCCAGTGGCCGGACGAGACTTCAAAATATCCCGGCCAAGCGGTTGGTTTCAGCCAATCCGGCTTGTTCGCAGGGTTGCCCGCGTCGGAAGCCGAAAGCTCCCCCCGCCAGCGGGCGTAAACAGTCGCGGGCTGCTGGTTCCATTCCAACAGCTTCCGGGTGGTCTCCGCCCCAAATTGCAGTAACCAGCGCCGGACGAGCCATTCCGGATGGGAGAAATATGCGGCCAGCGCATCCGCCTCCGCCAGTTTCGGCGGGGGCTCGGCGACCAGGGCCGCGGCCAGTTTCCGCACCACGGCATTGACCAGGCGGGCTTCCGCCGGACTGCAAAGATGTTTGGTCTGCTCGACGGCGTGATGGACGATTTTGGCGGTGAGTCCGTCCGCGACGGGTTCGCCCTGGGCCTCGATCAGCTCAAACCCCGCGATAAACAACACCGCACGGGTGGAAAAACGCGGCGGATGCGCCACCAACCGGCCAAGTTCGGCCTCGATCCGCCCAAAGTGGCGCATGACGCCAAACACCAGATGTTGGCAGCGCGCCCGTTCGGCGCCGCTCAGCTTGGCAGGCAGGCTGGACAGCAATTCATCGACCCGTTCATGGCGGTCGAGCCAGCGGGCCAGCAACCGCGCAGCCGCCGGCCATGCCCCCAAAGGATTAAGAAGAGTGGATTCAGGCATGATAGCCTTCGGTGAAGCACTGTTTGACAAGGTTCGGCATTGTCCGCTCAACTCTTTCGTTCAGGATATCACACACGCAATCATGAATTCAGAAGCCGTCTCCGCGCTCATTGCCAAAACCCCGTCTCTCAAGGCGGCCAAAGCCAAGCTTGAGGCCATGGCGCCCGGCAGCTACGTGATCCACCGGAGCTGGGGCTTCGGGCAGATCAAGAGCTACGACGAGGCTTCCCAGAAGCTGGTCATCGATTTCAAGGGCAAGAAGAGCCACGCCATGGATCCGGCATTTTGCGTGTCGACGATGGAGGTCTTGCCCGAAAAGCACCTGCTCGTCCGCAAGGAGACCGAGCCCAAGAAGATCAACGAACTGATCGCGGACAATCCCGCCCAGCTCGTCGCCGAAGCCCTCCTCGCCTACCGGGGCCACGCCACGTCGGCCATCGACCTGGAGATCACCCTCGCCCAAGTCGTCGGCGAAGAGAAATTTAAGAAATGGTGGTCCGTCGCCAAGAAGAGCATCGCCAAGGATCCGCGCATCGCGGTGCCGGAAAAGAAAACCGAGGCCTACGTCCTCCGCGACGTGCCAGTTTCCGCCCAGGATGAAATTCTCGATCAATTCAATGGCACCCGCTCCGCCCGCCGCCGCATTCTCCTCGCCGAGGAACTGCTGGGCGCCGCCGATAAAAAGGATCTCAAGACCGATCTCTCCGCCATCCTTAGCGGCCTCGCCGAGGCGGTGAAGGAAAGCAACCAGCTCGACGCCGCCGAGCGCCTCTACGGCGCCGCCGTCCGCGATGATCTCGCGAAGCTGCTCAGCGACGAAACCGCCTTCGAGCCGACCCAAGCCTCGTTGATCTCGAACATCCGCGACCTTCCGGCCATCGCGGAAAAGATCCCGGTGCAGTTCCAGGGCCGCTTCCTCGAGCTGGTCAAGGAAACCCATCCGATCGAATACCGTGACGTGGGCTTCACCCTGCTCAAGAGCAGCCAGGGCAAGTTCACCACCGAGTGCATCAATTTCCTGGTCGAGAACGGACACTCCGAGGAACTCGCCGCCACGCTCAAGCGCTGGCAGACCGAGCAGAATCTCCGCGCGCCCGTCCTGTTGTGGGTCGTCAAGAACCGCCACTCGAAGAAATTCGCGAAGCTGCTCAACGACCTAGTCACGCCGCGCCTGCTGCACGCCATCTTCTTCGCCATCGATTACGAGGCGCTGCAGGCTTCGAGCGCCCGCCGCATTCCGCTCGCCGACATCCTCAGCGAGGACACCGACCTGATCGCCGACCTGCTCTCAACCGCGGACCCCGAGACGGCGCGCGATCTCGCGAACACCCTCATGCTCAACCAGGGCTTCGAGGAACTCACAAAGAAGTCCCTCCTCGCCCGCTTCATCAAGATCTTCCCTGGCATCCAGTCGCTCGTCGCCGCCGATGCCGAAAGCAAGGAGGAGCAGGTCCTCGTTTCCAAGGAGAGCTTCGAACGCAAACGCGCCGAATACGAAACCATCGTCTCGAAGAAAATCCCGGAAAATTCCAAGGCCATCGCCACCGCCCGCGAGCACGGCGATCTCAAGGAAAATTCCGAATACAAAATGGCCACGCAGGACCAGCAGGTCCTCATGGCCCAAAAGTCACAGCTCGAGAAGGAATTCGGCCGCGCCCGCATCACCGATTTCAAGGAAGCCACCACCGACCAGGTCAGCGTCGGCAGCATCGTGAACGTCAAGGGCGGCGGCAAAACCACCCGCTACACGCTCCTCGGGGCCTGGGACAGCAATCCCGACGCCGGCATCATTTCCTACAAGACTCCGCTCGGCCTCGCGTTCCTCGGCAAAAAGCCGGGCGATCACGTGAAAGTGAAACTCAGTTCCGGCGAGGAAAGCTACGAGATTACGGGCATCTCCCGCCACGTGGATTCAAAGTAAGCGCGTTTGCTTTATTTCAAATCAAAGCCCCAACGATTCGTCGTTGGGGCTTTTTGTTGGGCGATATCGCACGAAGTCGGGCAGCCGTCGACCCGAAGTTTTTTGCCACGAATAGCCAGACCAAGACAGTTTTACAGAAGGAAACGGAGAGAACGAAGCAAAGGGATTGGTCTCAGCCTTCGTTTCCTCCGTTACCTCCTGTAAAACGGTTTGAAGATCGACTTGGGTTGCGGCGCGGACGCGCCCGGTTTCTTCGCCGTGCCCGCATAGCCTTGGCGACGCGGGGTGGCAAAAAAATCCGAATCACAGGTAAACTTGCACGCCGCGGCCTCATCCCTCAGCCTCCCGCCCCGTTGAACGCTTCCTGGGACATCCTCAAAACCCTTTCCGACCCCACCCGCCTGCGCCTGCTGGCCCTCCTCCTCCGGGAGGAACTGTCGGTCGCCGAATTGCAGGAGATCCTCGGCATGGCCCAGTCGCGGATTTCGTCGCAACTCGCCCTGCTCCGGCAGGCCGATCTGGTCAGCGACCGCCGCGAGGGGAAAAAAGCGTTCTACTCCCTGCGGCCTATCCTTCCTCCCCGGACCCTCAGCCTGATCCGCAGCGCCGTCGAAGCCGTGGCCGATCTCGGCGTCATGGGCGAGGATCGCGACAGCCTCGACCGCATTCTCCTGAAACGCCGGAAGGTCTCCGAACAATATTTCAACCTCATCGCCGGCCGGCTCGGTAAAAACTACTGCCCGGGCCGTTCGTGGGAGTCCATCGGCCACCTCGCGTTGCATCTCGTGCCGGCCATCACCGTCGCGGACCTCGGCGCCGGGGAAGGCTTGTTGTCCCAATTGCTCGCCCGCCGCGCCGAGCAGGTCTGGTGCATCGACAACTCGCCCCGCATGGTCGAGGTCGGCACCGAGCTCGCGCAGAAAAACGGCCTGGCCAACCTCGTCTACAAGCTCGGCGACATCGAAGAGGTTCCGCTGCCGGACAAGTCCGTCGATCTCGCCATTCTCAGCCAGGCTTTGCACCACGCCCAACATCCGCAGCGCGCAGTCGATGAAGCCTTCCGGATTCTCCGGCCCGGCGGGCAGGTCCTGATCCTCGACCTGAACGAGCATTCCTTCGAAAAGGCGCGCGAGCTCTACGCTGACGTCTGGCTCGGTTTTAAGGAAAACGCCTTGCACGGCTTTCTGAAAAAATCCGGCTTTACCAAGGTGGAGGTCACCGCCGTCGCCAAGGAATCGCGCGAGCCGCATTTCGAAACCTTGCTCGCCAGTGGCGTGAAAAGCGGGCGTTGAGCTTCGATTTTTAGGGAAATCCCGGCACTTGCACCACCCTAGGCGGTGTCGGTTGTCATTTTGACATCGGCTCATATCTCCCCTTGGGTGCATACCGTACCGGCCAAAGCGGTTTTCCCCATGAAGGTCATTCTCACCCTGTTTTGCTGCCTTTCCCTCGGCTGGGGCAAAGGTCTGGCCAAGGATGAAATCGTGCAATTGTCCGAGGAGCGGCGCGTGGTCATCGCCGTACCGGAAGGCTTTCATTATTCGGCCCGGCGGGACGACAAAGGCCTGATCCGGGCGCAACTGATCGATGGTGCGGAAAAACTCAGCCTGCAGGTGGTGTTTCTTGCGGATCCAGCCGGCCAGGTCGCAGACGAAAACGGCCAGAAGGATTTTCTCGCCGCCGCGACCCGGGTCTACGCCGAAGGTTCGGTCGAACAAAGCTACGATTTCAAGGCCTTGGAGCCTAAGGTCGGGTCCGGACTCTATTGTGCATTCACGGACATCACCCTAGCCCACTCGGGCAAACCAGTTCCCGCCGGTGAATATCTGCACGCGACCACCGGCGTCAAAGCCTGGCGGGGCGGTTTCCTTTTGTTCACGCTGCTCAGCAACGAGACGACTTCCCCGGAATTCCACTCCCTGTTCCGGCTGCTGAAAGACAGTTTTGAGGAGAAAAAAGTGCCGACAGGGCCCTTGCTCTAAAAACGAGCGCTTCCTTGGTTCAGAATTCGCGCGGCATCACACGCCCGCCTGATAGGCTCCGGCGACCAACCCGCCCGGACCGTTACTCGGTCTTCACCCGCGCACGGCAGAATGCATCGCACTTCGCGTAAATTTCCTTCGGCGACGATAGCGTGAGCGCTTCCGCCGCGAGCGCCTTGGCGTCGGCCATCGACATCGCCCGCACCAGGTATTTCACGGCGGGCAGCAACGGCGGCGTCATGCTCAACCCGTCCACCCCGAGTCCGAGCAGCAGGGGCACAAAGACCGGATCGCCCGCCATTTCGCCGCAGACCGTCACCGGGATCTTCTGGCGGTGGGCTTCATCGATGACGTACTTCAGCGTGCGCAACACCGCCGGATGCGTCGGCTCGTAAAGATGCGCGATGCGATCGTTCACCCGGTCGATGGCGAGCAGGTATTGGATCAGGTCGTTGGTGCCGATGCTGAAGAAATCGCATTCCTTGGCCAGGATGTCGGCGGTGGCGGCGGCGCTGGGAATCTCGATCATCGCGCCCACCGGCAGATTTTCATCGAAGGTCTGCCCCCGCCCGCGCAACTCCTCCTTGCACTCCGCCAGGATCGCGTTGGCGCGCGCCAGTTCCTCGCTGCCGCTGATCATCGGGTACATCAGGCGGATCTTGCCGTGGGTGCTCGCCAGCAGGATGGCGCGGAGCTGGTCTTTGAAAATCGCGGTGTTCTCCAGGCAGAAACGGATCGCGCGAAAGCCCATGAAGGGATTGTCCTCCTTGGGGAAAAGATCGGAGTTGCCCGCCATCGGCTTGTCACCACCGAGGTCGAGCGTGCGGATCACCACCGGATTCGGCGCGAGCGCCTCGGCCACGGTCTTGTAGGCGACAAACTGCTCCTGCTCCGAGGGAAACCGCGCCGCATTGAGAAAAAGATACTCGGTGCGAAACAGCCCCACGCCTTCGCCGGAGTATTCCTTCACCTGCCCCACTTCGTCGACCTTCTCGATGTTCGCCATCAGCGACACCGTCACGCCGTCGCTCGTCACCGCCGGCTCGCGGTTCGCATCCATCAGCCGCTGCTCGAAGCCTTTTTTCTGCAAGCGGATCTGGCCGTAGCGGAAGAGCGTCTGTTCGCCCGGATTGATGATGATCAGGCCCTCGTAGCCGTCGACGATCGCCCAGTCGCCATCCTGCACGCGCGAGGTCAGGTTCCGCACCCCGACGACCGCCGGGATCTTCATCGAGCGCGCCACGATCACGGCATGGCTCGTCTTGCTGCCCGAATCGGTGACGATCGCCAGCGCCTGGCTGCGATCGATGCTCGCCGAATCCGACGGGGAAATATCGTTCGCAACGACAATGCGTTTGTCGGCGAGCTGGCTGAGGTTGGTGGCGGACTGCCCCAGCAGATTGTGCAACACGCGCTGGGCAACATCGCGGATGTCTCCGGCCCGCTCGCGCAGGTACTCGTCGTCGATTTCGTCGAACGCCTTGATGTAGCGCGAGGACACCTTGTCGAAACAGGTTTCGATGTTGCGCGCGGTCGTCTCGAACTCGCGGATCGTCTCGGAAATGAGCGCCTGGTCCTCGAGCACGAGCAAATGGGCGTCGAAGATGCGCGCTTCATCGGACCCGAGGTTCTTTTCGACCTCGTCCTGGATCTTGGAAATCTGCTGCCGCGTCAGCAAAAGCGCCTGCTCGAACCGCGCGATTTCCTCCATCCGCCGGCCGGCGTCGACGACATAACTCGGCACCTCGACGTCGTTCTGCAGGTAAAGGAAAATCTGCCCATAGGCGATTCCGTGCGAGGCGGAGATGCCTTGCACCGCGTGCTCCGTTTTAGTGCGCGAATCCGTAGACATGAAATACGGTTGCCTCCGGTGTGGGAGGGAACCAAGCGGAACCGCACGATAACGCCCTGTGCGCTCGGGGGGTCAATGCGGATTTGTGATAATCACGCAACGGAAGGCGGGTTAGGAGTCATTCCCCGGACGGCGGCTTAGGCCAGCGTCGTCTCCACCACGAAGGCATCGGGTCCCCACGCCGCCCGGATCGCCGCGGTGATCGCCGCCACCGGCGCGTCCGCGGGCAGCAGGGCAAAACACGCGCTGCCACTGCCGCTCATGCGCGGCGCCAGGCCGAAGCCGGCCTGCAATTCCGCCAACAGCGTGGGCAAGGCGACGAATTTCGCGAACGCCGCCTGCTCCATATTGTTAAAAAACAGGGATCCCAGCGGCGCCCGGGGATTTTGCAGCCACGCGGTCAGGCGCGCCTCGGCTTCCACGGCCGGCAGGTAGACCGTGGCGTTGCCCACCGCCTTTCCCGCCATGGCCGCCAGCCGGGCGTACGCCCACGGGGTGCTGACACCAAAACTCGGCTTAAATAGGAGCACGCGCTGTCCCGACACCCGCGCCGCCACGCCGGCCGGCAATGCCTCCACCCGTTCGCCACGGCCCCGCATAATGACCGGTCCATCCTGAAAAAACAGGGCGCAATCTGAACCCATCCGGCTCGCGAGTGCGAGCAACGCGTCGCGGGAAAGTGGTTCGCCAGCCACCGCATTGAGCCCACGCAGCGCCGCCACGCCGTTGCTGCTGCCGCCGCCAAGGCCCGCACCCATCGGAATGCGTTTTTCCAGGTGAAACTGCGCGCCGCCTTTCCAGTTGCTCGCCTCTTGAAACGCGCGCGCGGCCTTGAGCACCAGATTGGTTTCATCCACCGGGACGACGGGATCATCGCAGGTCAGCGTGAAATCGCCGGCGCCTCCCCCACCCGCCTCCACCGCCTCGATCCGCAACATGTCGCCCCACGCCAGCGGCGCCACCACCGAGACCAGATCGTGAAAGCCGTCCGCCCGCCGTCCGGTGACGGCGAGGAAGAGGTTGATCTTGGCCGGACTGGGAAGGACGTTCGCGCTCACGCCGCAAGCATCGCGAAGCGAGGCGAATCTAAAAGCCAAAACCAATCCTTCTTTAGGTGGAGCGCGTTGACCCCAACGCGCTTGTCCGGTTAGCAGCGCCGCAAAGCGCATTGGAGTCAACGCGCTCCACCCTAAGCCGATTTCGAAAACCCGCTCGTATTTGCATTCAATCGTGTCATTCGTGAGTTTCCAAAATGTCTTGCGATCTCATCCTTGTCCTCGACGCCCCCTCGCCGCGTGAAATCGCCCCCACGTTGCGCCAGCTCTCCGGCACTGTCCGCTGGGCCAAGGTCGGCCTCGAAATGTTCACGGCCTGCGGTCCCGACTGCGTGCGGGAAGTCGCCGATCTCGGCTTCAACGTATTTCTCGACCTGAAATTGCACGACATCCCCAACACCGTCGCCAAGGCGGTCGAGTCCGTCTCCAAGCTTCCCATCCACATGCTGACGCTGCACACGGGTGGCGGCAGCGAAATGATGGCGTGGGCCGTCAAGGCCCAGCAACAGCACGCGCCCCACGTGCGTCTGCTCGGCGTGACCGTTTTGACTTCGATGAGCGCGCAGGGCTTGAACGAGATCGGCGTGACCGAATCCCCGGAAAAGCAGGTCGTGCGCCTCGGCCGGCTCGCCGTCGCCGCCGGCGTGCGCGGCCTCGTCTGCTCCCCGCTGGAAATCGCCCCGTTGCGCGCCGTGCTGCCGGCGGATGTCGCCCTGGTCACGCCCGGCATCCGCCCGCGCGATGCGAAAGCCGACGACCAAACCCGCGTCATGACTCCCGCCGAAGCCGCGCGCGCCGGCGCCAACTACCTCGTGGTCGGCCGCCCCATCTTCAAAGCACCGGACCCCGTCACCGCCGCCCGAGCCATCCTCGCCGAACTGGGAGGAAAGGACTGAAAAGCTGAAAGACCGAAGGGCTGAATGTGCCTGCCCCTTCGAATCTTTTTCTTTGCTCACGAACTCGGCCACAACCTGATCCGAAATCATGCCGACGATCCACGCCTCTCCTCATTTCAGCCGTTTAGCCCTTCAGCCTTTCAGTCCTTCCCGATGAGCCGCACCGCTGTCATCCTCCTCGCCGCCGGCAGCGGACAACGCATGCAGGGCTCCGTGGCCGACAAAGTGCTCGCCCCGCTCGCTGGGCGGCCGGTCTTCGCGCATTCCGCCGCGGCTTTCATCACCAGTGGCATCGCCGACTACTACGTGGTCGTTTACCGCGATCAGCGGCAGATGATGGAGCTCTCCTGCTACGCGCCGACTCCGTCGGTGCTGGTTCAGGGCGGACGCGAGCGCCAGGATTCCGTCATGAACGCGCTCGCCGCCCTGCCCGGCGACATCGCCCATGTGTTCATCCACGACTGCGCCCGCCCCCTTGTGCGGCCGGAACAACTCGTGGCGCTCCACAAGATTGTCCGCCGCGAGAACGCGGTCGTCCTGGCCCACCGGGTGGTCGATACCATCAAGCAGCACCGCGACGATGCCCGGCTCCGCACCCTGAATCGTTCGCGGCTTTGGGCGATGGAAACGCCGCAGGTGTTCAGCCGCGACCTCATTGTCCGCGCCTACGCGCGGGTCCACGCCCGCCGCCTTGCCATCACCGACGACGCGAGCGCCGTCGAACTGCTCGGCCATCCCATCGCGCTGCTCGAGAATTCCCATCCGAATCCCAAGCTCACTACTCCCGCGGACCTGGCCTACCTGGAGTTTCTTTTGAGCCAGTCCGCGTAATCTCCTCTTCACCGTCATGAAACTTCGCATTGGTCACGGTTATGACATCCACCGCCTCGTCGCCGGGCGGCGGCTCGTGCTCGGCGGGGTGACATTTGCCACGGACTACGGCCTCGAGGGGCACTCGGATGCCGACTGCCTGACCCATGCGATCTGCGATGCGTTGCTGGGTGCGGCCGGCCTGCCCGACATCGGACATTTTTTCCCGAACACCGATCCGGCTTACAAAAACGCCGATTCGCAGGTCCTGTTGAAACGGGTGTGCACGGAGATCGCCAAGCTCGGCTTCGACATCGTCAATCTCGACGCGACGCTGATCGCCGAGAAACCGAAGATCGCGCCCCAGCTCGCCGAGATGAAAGCGGTGCTCGCCCGCTCAACCGGTCTGGTCGCAGAGGAAATCGGACTCAAGGCCACGACCAACGAAGGCGTGGACGACATCGGCCGGGGCCTGGCCATCGCGGCGCACGCCGTGGTTCTCCTCCAAAGAAGCTAGACGACTCCGTTATGATGTATGCTGACTTCGGCCGGCCGAAATCCGGCCCATGTGGGCGGGGTGCCCTCACCCCGCAAAGCGTTTCATGCGGGGT
>CAMAPG010000031.1 GCA_945859965.1 Opitutus sp. GAS368
GATCGCCATCCCGACGACTCTTAATTCAAATAATAAATTTCCCGAAGCATTCGACCCGAGCAGCCTGGACCAGCTGCCGGTGGCCCGTCTGCAAACCCGACCGGTTTACCCGCTCGAAATGCGGCGCACCGGCCAAAGCGGTACCGTGACCGTCGGCTTCATCGTCGACGCCAACGGCGACGTGCAGAACGCCTACGCGATCAGTTCCTCCCAACGCGAATTCGAGTCCGCCGCCGTCCTCGCCGTCGCCAAATGGAAATCCAACCCGGGCCGCCGCGGCGGCAAGGCCGTGGCCACCCGGATGTCCGTCCCCATGCATTTCACCATCGCCAGCGATTGAGCGGCCGGCCTGAAGTTTTGGCCACGAAAGAACACAGAGAGCACAAAGACCATGCCGGTCGTTTCTTTGTGTTCCTTGTGTTCTTTCGTGGCCAAAACTTCCGAAAATCATCTACGGGAGCGGCCTCCACTCCTCCTGTGATTTTGTTGCGGGCCGCTCGCGACGTGGCCAACCTGAGCCATGCCCCCACCCCAGCCCCGCCCGGCTTCGGGCCGCCGCGCGCCCCCCATCGCTGCGATCCTCGTCACTCTGCTCACCCTCATGGAACCTGCTTCCTTCCTTCGCGCCCAGGAACTTCCCGGCGATCGCATGCTCGCCAGTTATTTTGCGTGGGAAACCGGCCTGATCAGCGACCAGAATTTCGCCGGGATCAAGACCCTCGCGGATTGGACGAGCCAGCGCGCCACTGCCCGCGAGCAGCTGTTCGAAATGCTCGGCCTTTCCCCCCGCCCGGCCCGGACCGACCTGAAGGCCGTGGTCACCGGCCGGGTGGATCGCGACGATTTTTACGTCGAGAAACTCCAGTACCAGTCAATGCCCGGACTCTATGTGACGGGAAATCTCTACGTTCCCAAGAACCTCACGGGGAAAGCGCCCGCCATCCTCTATGTCTGCGGGCACGGCAACGTGAAAGAGAATGACATCAGTTATGGCGCGAAGGTGGTATATCAACATCACGGCGCCTGGTTTGCCCGCCACGGCTATGTTTGCCTGATCATCGACACCATTGAACTCGGCGAACTCGAGGGGCACCACCACGGAACCTATCGCGAAGGCCAGTGGTGGTGGAACTCGCGCGGTTACACCCCTGGCGGCGTGGAGGCGTGGAATGGAATCCGGGCGCTCGACTACCTGCAGTCGCGGCCCGAGGTTGACGGGGAGAAAATCGGCATGACCGGCCGCTCCGGCGGCGGCGCCACCACTTGGGCCACCGCCGCCCTCGATGAGCGGATCAAAGTCGTCGTGCCTGTCGCCGGCATGACGGACCTGCTCAACCAGGTCATCAGTGGCACCGTCGCCGGCCACTGCGACTGTATGTTCACGGTGAACACGTATCGCTGGGATTACCCGAAAATCGCCGCGTTGATCGCCCCGCGCCCGCTGCTCCTATCCAACTCGGACAAGGACAAAATTTTCCCGCTCGATGGCGTGCAGCGCGTCCACCGCGCCGTCGCCTCGATCTACTCGCTCTACGGCGCGAGCGATAAACTCGGCCTGTTGATCACCGAGGGACCGCACGAGGACACGCAGGATTTGCAGGTGCCGGCGTTACGCTGGTTCAACCGCTTTCTCAAGGGCGAGCAGCCGCTCATCCGCGACCCCGCCGAGAAGTTTTTCACGCCCCGCGAACTGAAGGTCTTCACGGTGCTGCCGTCCGATGAGCGCACCACCCGGATCCACGAGACCTTCGTCCCCCTCGCCACGCCCGCAATTCCCACCCGTGCCGCCGACTGGCAGCGGCAACGGACGGAATGGCTGCAGGCGCTGCGCGAAAAATCCTTCGGCGGCTGGCCGGCTACACCCGAGCCCTTGCGCACGGTGGAAATTACCCGACGCACCCATGGCGACCTTCGCGTCACCACATGGGAATTCACCAGCCAGGGAGCCGTCCGCCTCCCGCTGTTCATTTTCTCCCGCGGCGATCCCAGCTCCGCCCCAAGCGTTTATCTCCACGTGCTCGATGAACAGAGCTGGAATGAATTTCTCGGCACACTGCACCCATCGTCTGCAAAAACCGAAATAAGCGTGCCGGCCGGGTTGAGCGTGCTGCTCGACCGGGTGAAGCGCGGCGAAATCGTGCTCGCCTGTCTCCCGCCCCGCGGCATCGGCCCGACCGCTTACAGCGGCACCGAGAAAGACCGGGTTCAGATCCGCCGCCGTTTCATGCTGCTAGGCCAGACGCTCGAGGGCATGCGCGTGTGGGACATCCGCCGCGCGGTGGAAACCCTCCAGCAACCCGGCTTGTTTGCAAATGCCTCGCTGCACCTTCAGGGCGCTCGCGACCAGGCCGTCAACGCGCTCTACGCCTCGCTCTTCATCGACGGCCTCGCCTCCGTGGAACTGATCTCTCCGCCCGTTTCCCACATGACCGGCCCCGATTATCTGAACGTCCTGCGTTTCCTCGATATTCCGCAAGCCGCCGCGATGGCCGCCGAGCGCCAGCCCGTCCGCTGGACCGGCGCAACCCCCGCCGCCTGGGCTTGGACAACGGGAACCGCAAAGAATCTCGGCTGGCCGGCCGATCGCCTGCAGTGGTAAACAAACTCGTCTCTCCGTGCCTTACCAAGAAAACCTGAACAGTGTGATCCCGGAAGGCTCAGGCTTCAACACACCCATCTCCGCGGTCACTTTCTCCCCCTGCTTTCTCATCACGTAACCCCCATCTTTCAGGGTGAACTTTTCACTCGGAGTCGATTTTTCCTTTTCGATCATGGCTTTCAGCAGTTTGTCACGGGAGTCGATAACCTTGAGCGGCGAGAGAATCACCACTTTCTCCCCGGGCCCTGGCGTCGATTCCACGGCCGCTGATCCGGTCGGGGAAGCGGAGGACGTGGACGTCGCGCCCGGCTTTGTTTCCGTCCCGGTGCCGGTCACTCCGCCTTCCGCCGCCAACCCGCCAGCCGCCATCACCAGAAACAGAACTGCCGTCCGGGCTTTCATTTTCTTGGGTGAAGGATGCCGGTTTTACCGATAGGGACAAGCAATCTGGTTCTCGCGATCCGACCCGGAATCATGCAAAACGTTCACACGAAAAATACCTTCCACCTCAAAAATGTCCGGATTGTTCAGCCCGGAAAAACGATTTCGCCCGGCGATGTCCTGGTAAAAGATGGCCGGATTGCCGCGCTGGGATCCGCCCTCGGAGCTTCATCGGTGGACGGACTCACTGCGATCGACGGCCGCGGACGGCTTCTGACCCCCGGCTTGATCGACGTCCATACTCACGGACTGCGGCATCATCTCTACGCCGGCGGCCCGGATTCCCTGCGCACCGCCGCAAAAGATTTGGGCAAATTCGGCGTCACGACCGTGGTGCCGACCATCGTGCCCCAGGTTCAGCCCGGCTGGCTCGAGGAAATCTCCGCCATCGTGGCGGCGATCCCGACGGTCCAAGGCGTGAATATCCCCGGTTTGCATCTCGAGGGCCCTTTCATGGCGATCAGGGGCTCCGCCGCACCCACGCTTTCCGGAGATCTCTCTTTATTGGAGGACATCCTCGCCGCCTGCCAGGGCCGGCTTACGGTCATGTCGTTGAGTCCGGAAACTCCGGGAATTCTGCCGGTGATCCAACGCCTGCGGGAAAATGGCATCCTCGTCTTTTTGACCCACACCCGCGCTTCGGTTGAAGAGACCGAGGTAGCCATCGCAGCCGGCGCGCGTCACGCCACCCATTTCTACGATGTGTTCTATTCCCTGCCGGAAACCGATCCGGGCGTGCGGCCCGTGGGCGTGGTGGAGGCGGTTCTGGCCGATCGGCGGGTGACGGTGGACTTCATCGGTGACGGGATTCACGTTCACCCCGCGGCGATTCGCGCCGCCGTCGCGGCCAAGGGCTATGGTGGCATTACCTTGATCACCGATTCGGTCTTCGGCGCCGGTCTTCCCCCGGCGACCTACGATACGCCATGGGGATATAAAATCCGTCTGGGTGAGGACGGCGCGCCGCGTCATATCACCGAAGGTTATCTGGCCGGCAGCGCGCTGACGATGAACCGCGGCATGGCGAACTTCTTGCGCTGGCTCGATCTGCCCCCGGAGCAAACCTGGGCGATGGGAACGCTCAATCCCGCCCGCCTCCTGAATCTCGAACAAAAGGGAAAAATCGAAATCGGCGCGGATGCGGACCTGGTGTTGTGGCAGGATGATCTGCAGCCGGCCCAAACCTGGGTCAAAGGCGTGACCTCCTACTCGAGGGAGAGGCCATGATTGACTGAATCGGGAGATTCCGATCAATGCCTCCCTTTCATGCGCGAAAAATCACCGGTCACGCTCCTCTTTAAGTCCATCGGTCCCGGCCTGGTCGTCGCCGCGGCCGGCATTGGCGCCGGCGATGTCATCACCGCTACGGTCACAGGCGCGCGCTTCGGTACCACCCTGCTCTGGGCCATCGCGCTGGCGGCGGCGTTGAAATTTCTCATCAACGAAAATCTCGCGCGCTGGCAGCTCGTCACCGGCACGACCCTGATCGCCGGCTGGATCGCGCGACTGCCACGCATCGTGCCGGTTTATTTTGGCGCGTACCTGGTGCTCTGGACCTTCCTCGTCGGGGGTTCGCTGAGCAACGCCTGCGCGCTGGCCGGCCACAGTCTCGTGCCCGCGCTGCCCGCCGCGGCCTGGGGCGTCATCCATGCGCTCGCCGCGCTCGGCCTCGTCTGGTGGGGGCGATTCGACCTGTTTCAAACCCTGATGAAGGCGCTGGTCGGACTGATGGCGATCATCGTCGTGGTCTGCGCCATTCTCCTGCGTCCGGACTTCGGCGCCGTGTGGCGCGGGCTGTTCATCCCTTCGCTGCCCGTGGGCGGCGGACGCGCGGTGCTCAGCGTGTTCGGCGGCATCGGCGGGAGCGTGACGGTCATGTGTTACGGCTACTGGATCCGGGAGAACGGCTGGCGCGGCCATGAACACCTCCGGAAAACGTGGCCCGATCTCGGCCTCGCCTACGCGCTGACGGCGTTGTTCGGCATATCGCTTTCGATCATCGCCGCGCGCTGCAGCCCGGACATCACCCAGGGCACGCGCATGGCCCTCGATGTCGCGGCCCAGCTCGAAACCGTCCTCGGCCCGGCCGGGCGCTGGGCGCTCCTGCTCGGTTTCTGGTGCAGCATGTTCACCGCCATGCTCGGCGTCTGGCAGGGCGTGCCTTATCTCTACGAAGACTTCGTCACGTCCTGGAAAAACCGCCACGGCGCCGCACCCGCCCCGGCGGCCACCGTGAATGTGCGCCAATCCCCAGTCTATCGGGGGGCCCTGCTCTTTCTGGCGATTCCGCCGCTCAGCCTCCTCTACCTCCGGCAGCCCGTGCTCATCGTGACGGTGTTCACGATCACCGGTGCGTTTGTCATGCCCTTCCTCGCGGGCACCCTGCTCTACATGAACAATCGCCGCGATTGGGTCGGCGAACAGCGCAATCCCTGGTGGCTCAATATGGGCCTCGCGACCGCGTTGCTCGTTTTCCTCTACGTCTGCTATTCGGAAGTCATCGCCGTTCTGCGCTAGAATCGGTCATCCCCTTTATCGATGAAATGCGACTATCTCATTATTGGCGGCGGCCTGGTCGGGCTCGCCACCGCGTTGAAACTCCAGGCCAGCCGGCCCGGCGCCCAGGTGACACTTCTCGAGAAGGAAACGTCCGTCGGCCGGCACCAAAGCACGCATAACAGCGGCGTGCTGCACTGCGGGCTCTACTACGCGCCCGGCTCGCTCAAGGCGCGGATGGCCGTCGAGGGGATCCGGGAAATGGTCGCGTTTTGCGAAACGCACCAGATTCCCCATGAAATTTGCGGCAAGGTCGTCGTGGCCACGAACGCCGCGGAGGAATCCCGCCTCGACGCGCTCCTCGGCCGGGGCACGGCCAACGGTCTCCACGGTTTGCGCAAACTCGACGGCGCGGGACTGCGGCGCATCGAGCCACATGCCGCCGGCATCGCGGCCGTGCATGTACCGCAGGAAGGCATTGTCGATTACCGGGCGGTGTGCGATACGATGGCGCGCCTGCTGCAAACGCGCGGCGGACGCCTGGTGACCGGCGCTCACGTCACGGCACTGCGCCGCACCGGCAATGAATGGGTGGCCACCACGGCAGCGGGCGAATTCACGGGCGGATTCATCGTCAACTGCGCGGGACTGCACTGCGATCGAGTGAGCGTACTGGCGGGCGAACCCCGCGACGTTCGCATCGTGCCGTTCCGGGGCGAATATTTCGAGCTGAAGGCCGAACGGCGCGGGCTGGTCAAACACCTGATCTACCCCGTGCCCGACCCGGCGTTTCCCTTCCTCGGCGTGCATTTCACCCGCATGATCGGCGGCGGTGTCGAGTGCGGACCCAATGCCGTGCTTGCCTTCGCGCGCGAGGGTTACTCGCTGGGAAAGATCAATATCAGCGACCTCGCGGAGACGCTGACCTTCCCCGGCCTGTGGCGTTTCCTGCGCCGCTATCCCTCGATGGCCTTCACAGAGCTGGCCCAGTCCCTCAGCCGCGAACGCTTCTGCCGCTCCTTGCAGAAGCTCGTGCCGGAGATCCGTTCCAGCGACCTCGGGACCGGCGGCGCCGGCGTGCGGGCCCAGGCCATGAACCCGCAGGGCGATCTCCTGCAGGATTTCCATCTCATCGCCCGGCCGAACGCGCTGCACGTGCTGAACGCCCCGAGTCCCGGAGCCACCGCCTCGCTCGCGATCGGCGGTTACATCGCGGGGAAAATCGCGGCGTAGCGCGAAGAATCCTGATCCGAATCTCTCAAAAGATCCTGCTCCTATCGCCTCTGGTTGGAACACAGAGGACGCGGAGGAAAGGAGAGGTCGCGGAGGAGGATTTGAACACGGAGCTCACAGAGAGCACCGAGGGGTATCGATGGTCTTCTCTGCGTCCTCCCCTCGCCTCCGCGTCCTCTGCGTTCCAACCCTGCCCCGGTGCTCGCGCGAGGAAGCCCGATGCCGAGCAATGAAATTTATTCGGCTTCGCCCAGCAGCTTGGCGAAGGCCTTGCCATTATCCTTCAGGCCCTGACGCACGAACCGCGCGTCGGACCCGTGGACCACAAAGCCGGCCTTGGCCGCCAGGGTCAGGCGCAGGTCTTCCTCGTTCGTCACGGGACAGCCCCAGACTTTGCCCACCTTCGCCACCGCGTCGGCCACCCTGCGCTGCACTTTCGCCATCGTGGGATCGTTCGGCGAGGTGCCGCAGCCGAGGCGCAGGGCCATGTCGCCGGGCCCGAGAAAAATACCATCCACGCCTTTGATTGCGGCAATGGCCTCCGCTTGTTCCAGCGCCTGCGGAGTTTCGATCTGCACCAGCAGCACGGTTTCGCGGTTCGCCGCCTCGGGATAATCCTTGCCGCCGGCCAGGGCGTAGTCGGCATCCAGCCCGCCGCCGTCGATGCCGCGGTTGCCGAGCGGGGGGAAACGGACCGCCTGGACCAAGGCACGGGCCTCGTCGACCGATTCGACATGAGGGATGATCAGGCCGCTCGCGCCATCTTCCAGGAAGCGGTAAAGCGCCGCTTTCTCCCGGATCGGGGGCCGCCACAGACAATCGATATCGGCGAGGTGATGGTGGGCAATCATCGCCTGGACTTCGCGCGGATCGAACACCTTGTGCTCGCCGTCGACCCAGATGGCGTCAAAGCCCGCCGCCGCCGCGGTGCGGGGATAATACGGCAGATAGTGGCCGAGGGCGCACAAACGTGCGACTTTTCCAGCGCGGATTTTTTGCAAGAAGCGGGATCGTCTCATAGGGGGTAGGGGCCAGCCGTTTTTATTTTATCGGGCGGATAGCTGGCCCGAATCAAGCGCATGCGCGGGCCACACACGAGCGAAATCACGTCCGCTCCCGCCGTGCGGCCAATTCATCGGATCGTCCTTCGTCCCTTTGCTTTGCGGTTAAAAAATCCGAAGGGTCCGACCCGGTTGAACCACAAAGGCGCCAAAGGAACGAAGGGCGATCCCCGGAACTCGATCAGGGAGTTTTTGCGGTTTCCAACCGCCTCACGGCTGGCCGGGGGTATTTTTGAGTTTTTCGACCTCTGCCCGCAGTTTCGGCCGCGCCACCAGCTCCATAAAACCGACACAGAGAACCACCGTGGCTAAAATCTGAATGCCCAACCGAGCCTCGCGGGAGACATCTTTCGGGATGAAGCTGCGGCCGAGAGGAGCGACCAACAGGACCGGCATCAATATCGCAAGCAGGGTGATCACCTTGAGACTGCGGGAACTGCGATAAACCTCCGTCGCCAGCCGCCTCCGTTCCGCTTTGGGAATATCCTCGTAGCGAACCGGGACGTTATTCATGTGATTCAAAGTCGATTCAGTACTGCTGCGAATTGGGAAATTGGGCCAACCAATCGTGCCGCACCAGCCGTTTTTTATGGATGCAGCTGGAGGAGCCTGTTTGCAGGCGATTGTTTCGAGCAGCGACGCCCTCGTCACCGAAGCACGCGACAAGGGCTGTCGCGTCCCCATTGATCATCGCCTGCAAGCAGGCTCCTCCATGGAAAACCAAACGGTTTTCAATTTTATCCAGGATAAAAGAGGGCCGCTGCATTATCCCGGCTAAGTCATTGATGGACGTTTTCACGATTCCCCAATCGGGCAACTTTCCCGGAGTACGCGAGAAACCGGTGGTAGGTTTCACCGCATTGTGAGGTAATTCCGATAAGGATTTAATGGCGGTTAGTTAGGCGGAGGCTTGTTCCAATCATTTATGACCGGACATAGCTATGCATCCGTGTCCGGACGGTCAGCTCTCTTCCTGTGTCACTCTTTGCCCCTATTTTCCCCGGAGCCCCGCCCTTTTTCGCTATGGCCAAACGGACTTTCCGGTCATGAACGCCTCCACGACCCTGCCATTGACAACGCTGACCGAGCCCGCGGCGCCGGATGCCGAGACGCAATTTGCCGCGGTCATCGAATTCTCCGACGATGCGATCATCGGCAAGACTCCAGAAGGCATCATCACCAGCTGGAGCTCCTCTGCGGAAAAAATTTTCGGTTACTCCGCGGCTGAAATCATCGGCCAGCCGGGAGTGCGGCTGATTCCGCCCGACCGTCTGCACGAGGAACGGCCTATTCTCGCGCGCGTGGCCCGCGGGGAGGGAATCAATGAATTCGAAAACGTCCGGGTCGATGAAGGCTACCCCGGCCGGCCGGCAAATGCGGCGCCCGGAGCCTACGTGAGGCTCGACGTGACGGATACGGGCACGGGAGTTCCCGCCGAAAACATCGATAAGATCTTCGATCCCTTTTTCACCACGAAGGAGCTCGGCCAGGCCACGGGACTGGGATTGTCCACAGTGCTCGGCATTGTCAAAAGCCACGGCGGTTTCGTCACCCTGCAGAGCGAGGTCGGACGGGGCAGCACCTTCCGCATTCACCTGCCCGCCCTGCCCGACTCGGAGGAAGCCACGGAGGCCGGCGCCGAGACTCCGCCACCCCGCGGACACAACGAGATGGTCCTGATTGTCGATGATGAGGATCCCATCCGCAATCTCGCCGCCACTCATCTGTCCCACCATGGCCATCAAGTCGTTTCCGCCGGAAACGGGGTGGAAGCCCTGGCTCGATTCGCCGAACACCCGGATCAAATCAAACTCGTCGTGACCGATTGCGACATGCCGGTCATGGACGGGGTGAATCTGATCAAGCTTCTGCGGAGCTCGAATCCTGACCTCCGCAGCATCGTCTCAACCGAATTCCAGAGCGCCATGCGCGTGGAAACGCGATCGCTCGCACTGGATCAATTGGCGAACATCACTTATCTGCCGAAACCCTATACGTCGAACCAGCTGCTGAGCGCCGTCCATGGAGTGCTCGCATCCGCCCCCCATTCGAGCCCGAAGGCTAAGCATGAGGCGGCAATGCCCACCTGAGCGCCGCGGGTAGCGTCCGTCTCCACGCCGCACTGTCATGGCCACCGTCAAATTCGACATACTTCACCGCCTAACCCTGCAGCAGCAGGACATCGCGGAACCGCCTGACCCCGTCGATCTGGGAGACCACCTGTAGCACGTCTTCGCGATGGCGCACATTTTCCTGGGTCTCCTGCGTCCCCACGTCCAAATAGAATTCGGTGGGCACGGGCTGGCGCATGGCTTGGAACTGCCCGACCAGCCAGCAATCCTGCCACCAATACGAACCGCACTGGCTGATCACCCGGTGAAATTTACCCGCGGCTTCCTTCGCAATAAAAGCCGCCGCCAATCCCGTATAGCTCAAACCGACCAACACCCTCTGCCGCACCGCTCCGATTGAAGGATAACTGCTTTCCAGACAAGGCAGCAGTTCTTCGGCGATAAATCGCGCAAAAGGAAGGTGACACGGACACTCCCGTCAGCGGGCCTCGGCGCTCTCCACCGAGACAAAAACAAACCACGAATCGGCCAGCTGTTTATCGGAGATCAACTCATCAAGCAACCGCACCGCGCCCACCCGGTCGCGATAAAGCTCGGCGTCGAGGAAGACCGTCAGATGCCGCCTTCGCCGGCTCGACCGGCTCCCGCACCAAAAGGATGCGCTCATTCTGCAAATGCACGCTTTTCAGGCGATGGGGTGTCTCGTTCATGCGCTGGTAAAAACAAGTGTCTGATTTCACATTCGTCGGCAAATAATACTCAATAACCGGCTTCGATGACTTCACATTCTCCATGAAAACCATCCTTGGGAACTTCCGGCTCGGAAATCGACGCTCAAGAGCGCTGCTACAGTAAAACTAACCCACAACCTGAATTTCACTTATTAAGTGAAATTCCCCTCGTAAGACATGGTCGTTTTTCGGGTCGGAAGCCCGGCTTTCCTGCTCTGGCCGCCGGGCCTTAAACGCTTTGCAGGTTGTCCCCGGCGAGGTCGCACCCCAGTCTGCTCGTGCTTCTTGAGACTGCCCCCCCCTCTTCATGAAGAGCCCCCGCACCGCCCCCCCGTGCCCATGACCGGTCCCCGTTACAAATGGGTGCTGGTGGCCGTGTGCTTCTGCGTGGGGGCGCTGAACTACGCCGACCGCGCTGCCATCTCGTCCGTTTTCCCGCTGATTCGGGCGGATCTCCACCTGTCCAATGTGGAAATGGCCGCCGTCGGCTCTCTCTTCCTCTGGGCCTATGCCCTAGCCTCGCCTTTTGCCGGCATGCTGGCGGACCGGGCGTCGCGGAGCCGCGTGATTGTCGGCAGCCTCGTCGCGTGGAGTCTCATCACCTTCGCGAGCGGATTTGTCACTAGCACCCAGCAGTTGTTGTCCACGCGGGTCCTGCTCGGATTTTTTGAGGCGGCGTATCTGCCGGCCGCGATGGCGTTGATCGCCGACCACCATGCTGCGGCGACGCGCGCCACCGCGTTCGGCCTCCATTCCGCCGGCCTGACGTTCGGCCTGGTCGCCGGCGGCGCCGGGGCGGGTTACATCGGCCAGTATCTCGGCTGGCACGCCCAGTTTTTCTTCTTTGGCTTTCTCGGGCTGCTGCTAGGCGTGATCGCCTATTTTCTGCTGCACGACGCCGCTCCGGTTCCGGACGTTCGACGTGAACGCACGCCCGTGCCGCCGTTACTCGCCGGCACCCTCACGCTCCTGCGCATCCCGAGCGTGATCGTCATCAACCTCGCCAGCATGTTCGTGTCCGCCGGCAACAACATCTTCATCATCTGGCTCCCCCTCTACTTTAGCGAAACCTACCAGATGGGCCTCGGACGCGCCGGTTTCGCGGGCACGTTCACGCTGCAGATCGCGAGCGTGATCGCGCTGGTGGGCGGAGGTCTGTTTTCGGACCGGTTCGCCGGGAAAAAAACATCCCGGCGCATGGTCATCCATATCGTCTGCAGCTTTCTCGCGGCGCCCTTCCTGCTGGTCTTTCTCGCGCCGCGGCCGGACCTGATCGCCGTCAGCCTCTGCATCTTCCTCTTCGCCTTCGTGCACCGGTTCGGCGACTGCAATTTTGCCCCCCTGCTGTGCGAGGTTCTCCCGCCCCGGCTGCGGTCGAGCGCGCTGGGCCTGCACAATGCGGCCAATTGTCTGGCCGGCGGCATCGGCGTGATGCTGGCCGGGGTTTTCAAGGCGGACATAGGGCTGGGCGGCGTTTTCATTGGCATCGCCGGCTTCACCGTGATCTCGGGTGCAATCATGCTCATCGGCCGCATCTTTTTCCTGCAACGCGATCTGGCCCGGCAGGCCGAGCTGAACGACCAGGACGCCTTGGAGCTGGCGGCTTCGGCCAGCCGCTGATGGATTCTCCGAGCCGACTTCGGGTTTTTTTGCCACGAAAAGGCACGAAGGGTCCGGGGCTGCGAACCTACTCTACCGCGCGCTTATAAGCGCAATGGGGACACTTCCGGAGCCCTAGGAGCTGCTTGGGAATACGTCTCTCCGAGTAGCGAAAGCCGTGAGGCTTTCGTCCGAACCCGAAACGCTCACGCGTTCGCTACGAGAATCCAAGGCAGGCGGCATTTCCTAAACAGCTCCTAATCCCTTTATGCCTTGTGCAAAACCGGGCTGGAGTCCGACCTGCCCCAGGCGGTTAATTTCAGGCTTGGTGGCGCGCCACGAATGCTTTCGCGCCGTTGAGGAAAAAATTCGTGGCGCGTTCGCCGATCACGTGATCCCCATAATAGCAGCGGCCCCGCTTGACCGCGGCCTGGCGGACAAGATCGGTCACCCGGAGCACTTCAGGATGGGTGAGTTCACCGGGAAGGCCGAGCGCCAATGCCATGTCCGCCGGGCCCACATAATAGGCATCGATTCCTTCGACCGCCATGATCGCGTCGAGGTTGGCGATCGATTCCGGACTTTCCAGGAACGCCACGACATAGGTGTTCCGGTTCACGTGATCGATCCGCTCCTTGGTCAGAACGTCGACATAGCCCGCGGCCCGCGGCGCGCCGCCAATCCCGCGTTTGCCCAGCGGGGCATAACGGCAGCCTTCGACGAGGCTCAGGGCATCGTCCGCGTTGCTCACGCCCGGACCGATGATGGTCTGCACGCCCCGGTCGAGAAATCCCTGCGCGGTCGCCGGCTCCAGATCCGGCATGCGCGCGATCGTGATCAAATTGTGGGCTTCCGCGATCCGGCAAAGATCGTCGAGATCCTCCCGCGTATAAGTACCATGCTCCCCGTCAAACAACACGGCGTCGATGCCGGCGAGTCCCATCATTTCCACCACGATGGCGGAGGGAAAATAAAGCCCGCAGACGGTGGTCTTGCGGCCGTTGCGGATATTTTGAATCAGGCGGTTTTCCCGCATCCAGGAACCGGTCGGGAGGGGTTTAGCAGGTTTCATGATCGCTTGGGGGTTAGCGGTGACCGGTGAGATAAACCGGGAGACGTCCCGAGAAAAACGGAAGACGATTTTGATGTCAATGGACGTAAGCCGAAGCCGCACCCGAATATCGCGAAACCGGACGGTAAGGTTCCACCTTATCGTCTTCGGGGACGAATAAGCGTTTAATGGGATGAGACGGAGGCTTCGTCCATCTGGCGAATCACAGACCGCGCAATCCGTTTCCCAACGGCAGTTCTTCCTTCTTCTTTATGACACTGTTCGCTCCTACCCTCACCCTCGCAAGACTGTCCGCCCCCGCCGCCACGGAGGACCTCCGCCGCCCCACGTCTGAAAGCGCCATCGACGACACCCTGGTGCTCCGTTTCAACAACGGGGACGAAACCGCCTTTGTGGAAATCATGAAACGGTATCGCAGCAAGATTTTCGCCATCACCCAGGGCCTGCTCCGCAACCACGCCGATGCCGAGGAGATCACCCAGGACACGTTCATCCGCGCCCACCGGGGGCTGGGGAAATTCCGGGGCGACTGCTCCCTCGCCACCTGGCTGTACCGCATCGCGGTCAATCTGGCCCGCAACCGCTACTGGTACTTCTTCCGCCGCCACCGGCAGGATTCGCTCTCCCTCAATTGCGCGCTCCGCGAAGACAGCACGGCAACGTTTGCCGACCTGGTCGCCGATGCGGCCCCGGACCCGGCCCAGGAAACCGCCACCGCGGAGTTCACGGAACTGGTGGATCACTGCATGGCGCGGCTCGACCCACCGCACCGCGAAATCCTCACCTTGCGCCTTCGGCGGGAAAAAGCCCTTTTCTTTCGAGGGGCTGAAGCGGGCAAAACCGGCGGAAGTGGATCGCTCATGACTTATTCGGTTGGCGTTCGGGCGGTGCTGGATCGTCGGTTTCGCTGCGAGGAGAGGAGACCGGACAAAACCAACGGCACAAACGCGTTTTCATCTTTCCCCCCGAATGAGCCGGACTCCCCGCCGAAAGCGGGCTCGCGTTTGGCCCGCCGCCTTTGCTGCAATAGGCTTCGCCGGAGCGACTTTGGACTTCGATTCGCACCGGCCCCACTCCACGCCTGACCCTTCTGACCCATGCCACGATTTTTTCTCCTCCTCGCCGCCCTGATCCTGCCGTCGCTCAGCGTCGCCGCCGAAACGGGGCCCAAGCTCGGGCTGCAGACCTGGACATGCCGGAACATGACCTTCGAGCAGGTCGTCGATTTCGCAGTCGCGCACCAGATCACGTACCTCGAATTCATCCCCGCGCAGATCAACCCCTTCGCACCGAGGGAGGAATCGCTCCGGAAAAAAGCCCTGCTCGAATCCAAAGGGCTCGTGGCGTACTCGTTCGGCGGCAATCCCACGACCCTCACCCAGGAGGAGAACCGGCGCCTCTTCGAATTCGCCAAGCTGATGGGAATTTCCGTCATCATGATTGAACCGAAGGATCCCGCCCAGTGGGACAACCTCGAGGCCTTGGTGAAGGAATACGACATCAAGCTCGCCATTCATAATCACGGTCACGGCACGACCTACGGCGATCCCGCCACCGTGCAACGGGTGCTCGCGGAGCGCGATATCCGCATCGGCGTGTGCCTGGATGTCGGTTGGGTGACCGCCGCGGGTTTCGACGCGGCCGAGGTCTTCCGCAGCTATGGTAATCGGGTCTACGACATGCACCTCAAGGACAAGAAACCCGAGAGGACCGGAGACAAGCTCACCTGGGTGGACACCGAAATCGGCCAGGGCGCGGCGAACTACGAGGGGCTTTTCCAGGAAATCAAAAATACCGGCTGGTCAGGCGTCATGGCGATCGAGACCGACAGCAAGGTGTTTGCCGCCGATCCCCACCTTTTCGTCACCTCGGCTTCCGCATTCTTCGAGAAACACGCGAAATAGCGTTCAGCCCAATCCCGGAATTTTTAACCACAAAGACACAGAGAGCACAAAGATCGGATCACGGATCTCTTCTCTGTGTCTTTTTCCCTTTGTGATTAAAAATCCGGGTCGGGGCTCGGAATCCCGTACTCAATGGGCAGGTAAACGGACCAGCCATTTGCCTTTGTAGTTGGCGGGCAACTCCCGTCTCTCGTCTCCGCGACGACGCGAATCACCCGCGGCGTGGCTTCCACCCCGCCCCTGTTTTTCGCCCCCCCGTATGATGACCGTCGCCCGTTCCCTGCCCCACCGCGCCTGGCTGACGGTCGGCCTGCTCTGGTTTGTCGGCTGCCTCAACTATCTCGATCGCGTGATGCTCACGACGATGCGCGGCTCGATCAAGGAAGTGATTCCCATGACCGAAGCGCAGTTCGGCCTGCTGACCACGGTTTTTCTTTTTGTCTACGGCGGCCTGAGCCCGTTCGCCGGCTTTCTCGCCGATCGCTTCAAGCGCAGCCGCGTGATCCTCATCAGCCTGCTCGCGTGGTCGTTCATCACCTGGCTCACCGCGCACGCCAAGACCTTCGAGCAACTGCTGGCCGCACGCGCATTGATGGGCATCAGCGAAGCCTGCTACATTCCCGCGGCCCTGGCGCTCATCGCCGACTACCATCGCGAAACCACGCGCTCCCTGGCGAACGGCGTGCACATGAGCGGAATCATGGTCGGTTCGGGCCTGGGCGGACTCGGCGGCTGGCTCGCGGAACGCCACGGCTGGGCCTACGCTTTCGAGGTCTTCGGCATCGTCGGGATCGGTTATGCCATTTTGCTGGTCTTCTTTCTTCGCGACCGCCCGGCACCCGCTGGCGCGGACAACCCGTCCACGCCCGCAGACCTGCCCCCGGTCTCGTTCTTCACCGGGGTTAAAAGTCTCTTCCGGAACGGAGCTTTTATCATCGCCCTGCTCTATTGGAGCCTGCTGGCAGTCGCCTCCTGGGCGGTGGTCGGCTGGATGCCTACCTTCCTCAACGAACGCTTCCACCTGTCGCAGGGCCTGGCGGGATTGTCCGCCACGGGTTATCTCCAGGCCGCGGCCCTCGTGGGCGTGCTCCTCGGCGGGGTGTGGGCGGATCGCTGGAGCCGGACGCAAAAACGCGCGCCGATGTATGTCCCGCTGATCGGCCTGTGCATCGCCGCACCGGGCATCTTTCTGACGTCGGTCACGGGTTCGCTGCCAGTGGCGCTGGCTGCGCTGGCGCTCTTCGGCCTGACGAAGGCTTTTGCCGACACCAACATGATGCCCATTCTCTCGCTCATGTCCGACCCCCGGTATCGCGCCACCGGTTATGGCGTGCTCAATTTTCTGAGCTGCCTGGTCGGCGGCGCGACGATTTATGCCAGCGGGGCCTTGCGTGACGCCCACGTCGATCTCAGCCGAGTCTACCAATTCGGCGCCGCCTGCACCCTGGTGTGCGCGGGAATGCTCTTCTTCGTCCGGCCAAAGCCCATTTAACCACCGATCCCGGAATTTTTAACCACAAAGACATAGAGAGCACAAAGGTCGGATCTCTTCTTTGTGTCTTTGTCCCTTTGTGGTTAAAAATCCGGGGATTGGTCAGCCAACCGGCAGGACCTGCTGGCGCGCATGCGAGTCGAGCGCCACCGCCCAGAGTTCGTGCGACGCGACCGCCTCGTCGGGC
>CAMAPG010000032.1 GCA_945859965.1 Opitutus sp. GAS368
GGCACTCCAGGGTGGGCTAAACTTCAGCGGATGAGCCCGCCAAAAACTCCTCCAATCGGTCCTCGATCCGACCCCGCTTTTCGCTCCTTTTCAGGGAATTGAACTTCCACATCTTCTCAACCAATTTTGCCGGTTTTACTGAGGTCTGAACCTGTGATCTACCGTGCGAATGGCGGCTGGTACGTCGGTGAAGATTCGGGAGCGCCTTCCCGGGTCGGCACTCTGCCTCTGGTTGGGATTTTGTACGCGTCGATATCGTGTGGCGTTGGGGTGGCTTCAGCCTGGGGTGCGGAGGCGGTTCCTTCTCCAGTCTCCTCTTCGGAGACCGTGGTTGCGGCAGCGAGCCCCCTTCGCCTTGAGGCTCAAACCCGCGTGATCGTGGACACCAATATTCCACCGACCGCCGCTACCACAACCAACGCGCCGCTGAGAACTTTAATCGCGGAGCGTCAAAAGCGAATGCTTATCATTGATGGGCCTGCGCCGTGTGCAATCTGCGCCGCCGCCGTGGCTGCGGCCCATCCCCGCCTATGGCATCGGCGCCGTCGCGTCGTATTGGCTGATCGCGCGTGTGACCGCGTTGTGGTGATTTCGAATCTAATGACAACCGGACCCAAACCAAACCAAACCATGAAAATAACTCTCGCTGGCTGGATCGTTCCAGCCGTCACGTTGGCGCTTTCCCTGCCCGTAGGGTCAAAAAACTCGAACCTACCGATATTCAACGATTTGCAGGGCGATCAGAAGATTGCTCCCAGGCCGTTGGCTCGGTTAAGTCTCGTCGATGAATTGGAAACGAATGCTGGCGACCCTCTCCGGTTCGGTTGATCAGGAACTCCTCCTGAGCAACGAGCATTTGGTGACGGATAACCGAAGTTGGGGCTATCGCCGGATTGTGGGTGCGCTCAGCGACTTGGGTTACGAGGTCAGTCATCAGACCGTTGGCAATGTTCTCAAACGCCACGGCCTTGAGAATTACGTGAATCACTTCCACGCGGAGCGAAATCACCAAGGCAAGGGCAACGTGATCCTGTTTCCAGCGGCTGAGGATCGGATCGGTGAAATGTCGGGGGATATACAGACTCGCGAGCGCCTCGGCGGCCTCTTGAACTTTTATTACCGAGATGCCGCATGAGTTTTTTGACCATACGGGCTTCGGTGCCTAACAAGCTTTATACACTCCTGCGGTCGACGGAGGTGGACACAGGATGGATCCCAATTGCGGAACGCCTGCTTTCGACACCGCCGGCAACCGTCTTCCTGGACAGGTCGGCAACGAACGCGCCCCAGTACTTTTATCGGTTGAGGGTCGAATAGGTTACGAATGACCACGGGGTTTCAAACATGACGAGGTGTCGATCAAGAGAAGTTAAGCATGTAAACGTTTACGAAAACAAATCCCGTGGTGTCCGAAAACGCAAACGAGGGTGGGTTGATGCGGCTTTGAAAGAGTCGTTGCGCGAGGCAGCGGCGGAAGCCGGCATTGAGCGTCTCGCGGTCGAGGTTATCAACAAGGCGGACGTTCCCGATCTTGCGGCAACCCAATTTTCCGCGCTTCCCCTGGCACAACTCTGGCGGACAGTTCAGGTCGCTCTCGGAACGGTCGAAAGAGAACCGTTGGCTCCCATGCCCGGCGTTATGCAGGGTCATTTTTTTGTCGCTCCGGGGCCAGCACGCTCCAGCAACTGGTCCGCAGTGTGATGGCGTGAAGCCACCAAGCCGGGCGAAAACCAGCCGCCGAGAAAGACGGTGAGGGCGATAAGGATGACGCTAAAACGTTCCACGGGGGTCATTTGGAGCGAAACCGAGGTCGTGGGGCGTTTCCCTGTGAACAACGCGAAGTAGGCGCGCAGGATGGCGATGCCGTTGAACATGGCGGCGATAGCGAGTGTGCCGCTGACCCACAGGCCTTGGTCGGCGCTGCCGCTGAGGAGAAGTTCCATCGGCACAAAGCCGATGGTGCCCGGGAAGCCGACACTGGCGAGACCAGTGAACAAAAAGCACACCGCGAGGCCAGGCACTTGCTGGTACAAGCCGTGGTGCTCGGGCAGTGACAACGGGCCAAAGCGAGCCTCCAGCGCCCGCACGGAGAAGGCGAGGCCGGCGAGAGAGAGCGAGGATGAAATCCACAAACACAGGGCGGCGGTGAGGCCGTTCGAGGTGTGCAGCATCACGGCGAACATCACCAGCGCAGTCTGGCTGAGGCAGACATGCGCGAAAAACTTTCGCACTTCGCTCTGCACGATGGCCATACCGCCGCCATACACGGCGGTGATGAGGCAGGCGACACTCGCAGCATTCAGCATCCACTCGGGCGTCGAGGGCAGCAGCAGGCGCAGCGCGGCGAGCACTTCGATCAGCGGCAGCACGAAAACCATCGCCGTGCCATACGCGGCACCTTGGAACAGTGTGGGTAGCCAGCCATGCAGCGGGACGATTCCACCGCGCAGCAGCAGAGCGATCAACAGCAGCCCATAACCGATTTCTTGTCCAGCAAACTGCCAACCGGTGACCAGCAACACAACAAACAGCCCCATGTGGATCAAGTACCCTCGCACCCGCTGTCCGCGGCTCACGAGATCCCACAGTGGTAGCAGCACGCCGAGCAGCAGCAGCGCGATTAGCATCCACGGTGTCTGGCAGGTCACCGCCGCGAGACTGATGAAATTGGCGATCAAGAGGCGAACACAGAACATCGGCGACACCCGCGACTTTGCGGTCCCGAGCAGGGTCAGCAGATGCAGCAGCACCAGCACCGGCAGCATCGGCGCAGCGAGATCATCGACCGCAAAATGCATCAGCGCCGGGATCTTCTTACCTGCGAACGACCAAGTCGCCACCGTGGCAGTGAGCAGCGTGGTAATGAAGAAACCTAGGCTCGCATTCGCGGCCACGGCGGGCAGTTTGAGAAAGTAAACGACCACGGCACCGAGCAGCGGCAACAACAGTGTGAGTTCAACCCAGGAGGGCGCGGAGAGAATCATTGCAGGTTACGTGGCGCCTTCTCCGCCTGGGGTTCGCCGTCGAGCCATTTCGCCCATTTCGTCTCCAGTGCGTCCAAACCGCGAAACAGCCGCACAAAGGGCCGCGCGATGCCTTTTTCGAGGATGGAGTCGAGATAGCCGCGTTCGAGAGCGAAACGGTAAAGCCAGCGCTGCGTGGCCGGCGGCAGTTTTTGTTCCCACATAACGCCTTCCTCATGCGGACGGCTGCCGATGGCATTTTCGAGCTGGTGATGATCGTGCAGCAAACTGGGTGCGCGGAGAAATTGCAGCGTGCGCAAGCAGGCATGGCCGAGCAGGTGTAAGAGCGCCAGGTAGCGGAAGCCGAGGCCGATTTCGGCGATGATGATGCCGACCTGCGTGAGTGAAGCGAAGGCGAGTGCGGACTTGATGTCGCTTTGCACGCGTCCGGAGAGATAGGCGAAGGCGGAGGTCGTGACGCCGAGCACCACGACGGCGATTTGCAGCCAGATCGAGCTGTCGAGCACCGGACTGACGCGCAGCAGGAGGAACGCGCCGAGATGCACGCTCAGAGCGCCATAAAACACCGCACTCGACGGTGTGGGGCCTTCCATCGCTCGAGGCAGCCAGCCGCAGAATGGCACGAGCGCCGATTTGCCTGCTGCGGCGATGACGAACAATACGCCGAGCAGCGTGAAGTGCGGCCCGATGAGCAGCGGATCATGCGCGGGCCAGGCGCTGTTACCCACGAGGTGGTCAAAGTCACCCGCGCCGTTGATTTCATGCATCAAAATGGCTGCAAGCATCAGCGCGACATCGCAGACGCGATAGACAATCCACACGCGCAAACCGTTGCGTGGCGGTGACGGACGCTCCTGGAAAAACGCAATCAGCAGCACGGAGGACAGCCCCACCATTTCCCAGCCTGCGAACAGCGTCTCGACCGTGTCGGACAGCGAAGTGGTGACCATGCCGAGCAGGAAAAGCGCGAAGAGCACAAAGAAGCGCTCGTAGCCGCGCTCGCGGTGCAGGTATCGGGTGGAGAAGGCGCCGATCACCGCGCACAGCACCAGTGTGAGCGTCACATACGAGAGCGAGAGCAGATCGAGTACGAACTCGAACTTTAAATGGTAGTGCGGCGTGATCACCCAATCGCCGAGTTCGATGGGATGCTGTGCCACGCGATGCCACAGCATGGTTGCGGCGGCCGATGCGGCCGCGAGGAGGCTCACGCCGATCGCGAACTGGATGCAGAAGCTGATCTTCTGCTCGCCCGGATGCCGGTTGATCAAAAACGCCCCGAAAAACATCGCCACCAGTAGCACCGGCATCGCCACGATGATGAGGCCGAGTGTGGTCAAAAGTTGGGCAGGGTCGGTCATGGTTTCGTTCATGCCGGCACGGAGGCGACAATCTCGGCGAACTCCAGATGATCGCGCCAGCCGGTGTACCATTCTTTGGAAGTGGCGGCGACGGGCAGCGGGCCGGCCTGGGATTGATACGGTTCGAACTGGCCGCCATGATAGACGCTGAGCGCTCCGGTGGCCGGGTCCATCAGCGCCACCTGCACCCAGAGTTTGTTGACCATCGTCTGGATGGCGGCGTTCTTTTCCATGATCGCAAAAAAAGCCTTTGCCGTCGTTTCGATGACGAAAAGCAGCCGCACCGGCTCATGAATCTCGACCATCTGCCACGGCAGACCCGTTCGCAGGTCGCTCATCGCACCGTCCATGACACCGAGCAGGCCGGTGATATTGTGCGGAAGCTTTGATCCACTGCCCCAGCCAGGCGAATCGACATACGAGAAGTAGTATTCGAGATTTATCCCGCTGCACACTGGCACCACGGCACCGAGGATGCGGGCGAGTATGGCCGTCTCCGCGTCATCCTGCGCCGGATCGTACGAGACCAGGAATGCACGCCGATCCAAGAACAGCCCACGCGTCTTTTCGCGGCGACCCACGACACAGATGGCGTTGGTTGCGTGCCCCCACTCGGGCCGAACTTGAGAGAGGTCTTCCGAACGACCTTCCATGTGCCGCTTGGCTGCCATTTGAGTGAGGCCGAGCGGCGCGGAGCCGAAGCGGCGGGCGCGTTCGTGGGCATTCCGCTCCACGGCCTCGTTCACGGCCTTGCAGGCCACTTCAAACTCGAACTGATGCGTTGGCGGGACGCGATCCACGTCAAAAAAAGTGAGGTTATCGTTCGCCGTATTGTGCAGTCCACCGATGAAAACGGTATGGACCGGAACGTCGATGCCGCGCGCCATCAACGCGGTGCGCACCCGTAAATCATTGAGGATCTCGGCGATGGCACGCGCGTTCGGCCCACCCACACCGCCGCCGCAAGCACCACAATCATGCGCGGACTCGTGCGGGTTGTTCATGCTCGTGGAGCCATGGCCGAAGACGAGCACCACGCGGGCAAAATTGGCCGTGAGGCCGATGTCGCGCAGGATGCGCTCGGCGATATTGATCATCTCCTGCGGCAGGAAGCCGTGACCTTCCTCGTCCTGCGAGGGTTTTTCGCAACTGCGCTCCAGTTTCAGTCGAGTGACCGGTGGGGGAGCGATGAAGCTGCCGAAGAAGCCGCGGAACCGCGCCGTGAGCCGTGGGAACATCACGCGCGCCACCAGCGGCACCGTGGCGAGCAATCCGAACGCGGCGGAGAAGAACGCGCCACTCACGATGCGGCGGCTGCCACTGTGAAAACTCGCCAACGCCATTCCGAGACGACGCCGTGCGCCGCGGCGGCGTTTTTCTTCCTCGAGCAGCCGACGATCCACGATCTCCGACACCCAATGCTGCGGCCGCACCACAACGGGACAGAGCGGCACAAAGTCCGCTGCCGCGGCACCGCGATAGTACATCACCACACCAAAGAACCCCGCTGCGCCAAAGGTCTCCGCCGTCGGCGCAACCTCTTCAACATGCCGGCGGATGGATTCTTCGCGCTCATCAATGCAAAACACGGCCTGAAACGATGCGTGGCCCTTCGGCTTCACGCTGCGGCCTCGGCGCGACGCCAGGGCATCGAGCGTCTGCACGCGGAATCGATGCTCATAGGCCAGATGAAACACACGGCGACGCTCCAACTCGTCGAAGCCCTCGACTTCGTCGAACAAAGCGGTCCAGTCAGCGGGTTCCAGATGGAAAAGCTGCTCCGGCGTCCAGCCGAGCACCTGCGCGAGCTGGAAGACCAGAAAGGCGCGTTGCTTGACACAATTCGGAATCGGCGAGGGGAGCAGCGCAGCGAGTTCCGCCCGCATTTCCGCCAAAGTCCCCTCGTAGCCGATGGAGGCCTTGGCGGCGCCGTGAATCGCGAATCGCTCCAAAAGCAGGCGCACGGCCAAAAAGTCGATCAGTGTGCCCTCGGGCAAGGAATGGTGCACGCGGTCTCCACGTTGCTCCACATGCCAGATCATGCCGCCCCAGCCACGCAGGGCCAACAGTGTGGCGGAGAGAAATGTTTCGACCTCGTCGGCCTTCACACCGAGCGCGGTGAGCGATTCATCAATGCAGGCGAGCGAATCGATCTTGTCTTTTTGCAAACGCGTCACCTCGTCCTTCAGACCCGTCATCCACCAGGCCGAGGAGGCGTTGCCGTGAGCATGCAGAGCGCAAAACGACGCGAAGAAACCCGAGTCACGCTCCGGGAGCACCCAGTGCGCAATGCCTTGATCGAGAAAGGCCGAACAGAAGCGGATGAGCACGTCATTGACGAGCAGATCGCTGTCCACGCCTCGGAGCGCATCGAGCAGATCGCGATGGCGGATGAGCGGCTTTGTCGACGGTGCCTGTTTGCTCGCGAGGCGCACGCTGTCGCGGCACACCTCCCACAGCGCGGACATCGTGAAGGCCTCCCAGCGGTCGTCGCTCCAGTCCTCGATACGCGTTGCTTTGAAGCGCAGAAATAAATCGTCGATCCATGCCGGCCGCTCCACGCCTGGCAGTGAGCCGCGCAGTCTGCGCATCACCCAGTGACGCGTCTCGGTCGTGAGCCGGCGCCTTTCCACCTCGGCCACATCGCGCCGCGCCTTCATGAGCGCGTCCGTTTCCGCCATGAACCAGTCCAGCTCCCGCCCGTCGCCGCTGTTCAGGGGATGCTGGAGCATCGCGAGCCGCAAATCGAGCCGTCGCGACAAGCCTTGCACGCTCTGCGTCGCCCTTTCGCCCAGATCCCGCTGCACTACAGCCCGCAGTTCGTCGAAGCGGATGCGCCCGCGCGTCAGCTCCTCGCGATATCGATCCTCGGACAAATACGGCTCGCATCCGAAGACTTGCGAGCCCGTACGCACCGCCTCGGCAAAGGTCTGATGCTCGAATGCATGCAGTGTATTGTGATGAATGAAGACGCCAATCGGACCTTGCGCCGGCAGCAAATGCGCGGCGTGCCGAATCTGGTGGGCAAGATGCTGCCGGGCGTCGGTCATGCGAAGTTATGCCTTGGGGGCGGCGGGGAGGGATTTGCCTTGGCGTGGCTTGCCGGCTTTCGCGGGCTCGTACCATACCTCGTGAGTTTCGTCGATATCAACGTGGCCTCCGGTCTTCTCGTGATTTTGACGCCAGCCGTGCAGGGCCTCAAAGGCGGCGTGGTCGATGAAATCGACGGCGAGGTCGATGTCCACGTTGTGGCCCGGCGGGATCGTCGAAAGTTCGGCGTTGAGCTTTGGTACGGAGGCAAAGGTGAGCGTGCCACCGATCTGGACGTGCCATTTGCCGTCACGCTGCTCCATTTTCACCGAGGTGTTCGAAAGACGGCGCAGGAGGAAGAAGACGCTGAGTCCGAGACCGATACCGACGCCGGCGAGCAGATTGACGCAGGTCACGCCGAGCACCGTGGCCCAGTAGATGAGCACCTCGTTGTGCTTTGTGAGTTCCTCGATATGATGGAAGTTCACCAAGTTTATGCCGACATGGATCAGCAGGCCGGCCAGCACTGCCAACGGGATGGATTCGATCAAGCTGCCGAGGAAAAGCGCGAAGATGAGCACCCACAGGCCATGAAAGATGGCCGACCAGCGGCTAACTGCACCCGCGAGGATGTTCGCCGACGAACGCACGATGACCCCTGTGATCGGCAAGCCACCTAACAGCCCGGAAACGAGATTGCCCGCACCTTGGGCACGCAGTTCCTTGTCCAAATTCGAGCGCACGCCGCTGTGCAGCTTGTCCGTGGCAACCGCACATAAGAGCGATTCGATGCTCGCGATAATTGCGACGGTGAGAACGGCGGTCACAAACGGACCCCAATGCTCGGGCGGCGCAAGTTTGGTCAGCGCGAAGGTCTCGGGCAGATCGACACGCTTCACGTCCATCTTTGCCAGGAGCGACACAACCGTGCCGACCACAACCGCCACAAGGGGTCCCGGGATGGCTTTAAGTGCGGGCACCTTCAATTTCTTCCACCCCACCAGGATCGCGAAAGTCAGACAGCCCAGAATCGCCGCTTGGGTGTTCAAACTGCCTAGCTGCTTCGGAATGCCGATCAAGTTCACCAACGGCGAACTCTTCGGTGAGCCGCCGAGCACCACATGAATCTGGGCCAATGCGATCGAGATGCCGATGCCCGCCAGCATGCCGTGCACCACCGCTGGGGCAATGATCAGCGCGCCACGCGCCACTTTCAACCACCCGAGCAGGAGTTGCAGCCCACCGGCACACGCCGTGATCAAGCACATTGTCTCCCAGCCAAATTTCGCGACCAGACCTGCCACCACCACGGTCAATCCCGCGGCGGGTCCCGAAACCTGCAGCGGTGAACCTGCCAGCAGACCCGTGACGATGCCGCCTGCCACGGCACCGATGAGACCGGCGATGATCGGGGCACCGGATGCGAGTGCAATACCCAGCGAAAGTGGTACGGCGACGAGGAAGACAACGAGGGAAGCAGGAAGATCGCGGCGGAGGTTCATGAGGGCGCAGATTTCTAAAGGGATGCCAGATAAATTGAGGGATAACTCAAACGACGAACGGGAATTCCCGCCGTCCGCTGCCTAGGTAATTCTTCATCAGCCGGGCACAATTGAATGCTTGATAGAAAACGCAACTTTAAGCGTATCGAAAGCGTTGGCGCTCGGCGGGGCGTGGCTCCACACCGTTAAAAGACTCGACATCATGGAACGTGATTCATTGACCCGGCAATCCTCATTGAAGACCAAAAGAAAAGGACTATCAGGGTTTGTGGCCGACTTGTCAAATATTGATCCCGAACCCTAAAGGGAGAAAGGGGGGGGAGATTGGGAGGAGCAATCGTCGTTGACCCATTTCCATGTCAAAGTTCATCGATTTGTTACATTCGGTCATTGAATTGTCACGCTCGCGCCCGATGATCGTCGGAGTTGCTTCCTGATCCAACCGATCGTTACTGGGCTGTTGCACTTTCGTCACCCTCAAGGGTGTTGCTGATGGCACTAGGGCGATTTTTCCCCCGATCAGGAGCAGCGTAACTCTCATGCATATCTGGAATTGGAACCGACTCAAGGTTGCTTCCATCGCAGCGCTCCTGACGGGTGCCGGTTTTCTTCAGGCTGCGGATCCCGCACTCATCGAACTCTTCCGGATTCTTCGGGATCGTGGTTCGATTTCCCAGACGGAGTTTGACCTGCTGAACGGGCTGGCGTCCAAGCCCTCGACGGCACCTGCGACGGATGCTGGGGTGCCAACGCCGGTTCCGGCAGCGCCGACGTCACCAAGTCCTGCGCCGGCTGTCTCGGCTCCGAGCAACGCGGCTCCTTCGACTTCGACGGGGAAGAGTTCAACGTCGGCGGCACCCTCGGCGGCGGCGACCGCCGAGGCGCCGGCAACTGCGGACGAGACGCTGAAGGATTTTGGGAAACGACTCTTAAAGCTGGAAAGCATCCGGGATGGCACGTCTTCAGAGCTGATCGAGAAGGCGTTGGCGGATAAGTGGTATCAGCGCTACGATGTGGGCGGTTATGCGCAGTTTCGCTACACCACGGCTTTTCAGGGTGACAGCGCTTCGTTGAATGTGCCGAACGACCGGACGGCGACCGAGGGCGAGGGGCTTTTGATTCGGCGAGGCCGATTTAAGCTGAGTGGCGACGTGACCAAGCGGGTTTACCTGTACACTCAGGTGGATCTTGCGGGGTCGGTGGGCGGGTCGGGTGACCTGGGATTGCAGGCCCGGGATTTGTACGCGGACATTGGATTGGACGAGGCACACCAGTATCGGGTGCGGGCTGGTTTGTCGAAGGTGCCATTTGGCTGGGTGAACCTGCAGAGCAGCCAGAACCGTGCGCCGATGGAGCGGCCTGATGCTTTGAACTCGGCGGTGGAGGGGGAACGGGATCTGGGGCTTTACTTCATGTATGCGCCGCCGGAGGTTCGAAAGCGATTTAAGGAGTTGGTCAAGTCGGGGCTGAAGGGTTCCGGGGATTACGGCATGGCGACGGTGGGTGCGTTTAACGGGCAGGGATTGAATCGATCGGATTTGAATGGCGAGCCGCACCTTTTGGGTCGGGTGAGTTATCCGTTCAAGTTCGACAACGGGCAGTTTTTTGAGACGGGGATCCAGGGGTACGAGGGGCGGTTTGTACCGACGGCCCAGGCGATCACTGTGAACGGGAAGAGCATCACGCCGCGATTTGATTCGGACGGGGTGACCGACCGACGGGCGGGGATTTCGGCCATCTTATATCCGCAACCGTTTGGCATTGAGACCGAGTGGAATATTGGCAAGGGCCCGCAGCTGAGTCAGGATTTCACTGAAATTGACTCGGATTCACTTTACGGTGGTTACGTGATGGCCAACTACCGGATCAAGTCGCCGGCCGGCGCATTTTTCCCGTTTTCGCGGTGGCATTACTACGAGGGCGGCCGGAAATTTGGACGCAACGCACCCAATGAAGACGTCAATGAAATCGATTTCGGTTTGGAGTGGTCACCGTGGACCGAGTTGGAGGCATCGATCAGTTACACCCACACGTTGAAGCGCACCGACACCCGGGCGTTCCCCTATAAGACGGTTGAGGACGTCGACCGCGTCAGTTTCCAGCTGCAGTGGAACTATTAATCGCGGCGCGTCAATCGAGCTAAGTTCGAGCCGGAGGATGCACGACGGCTTCGCTGTAGGTCGCAGGGGATTTTTGAGGGAGGCATGGCGAGCGATGGATCAATGTTACTGGATTTGCCCTGCGCGAGAAAGTTCGACCTCTGCCTCGGCGCGGAGGTCGGGGTGGCGACGGTTCATGGCGGCATACAGGACGGCCGCCAATCCCGCGGAGAAGAACCAGTTCAGCGAGCCCAACCGCTCAAGGGCGGGAATGAAGGCGACCGCCGCGCTCAAGCTCACGGCAGGGAGAAGGGCTGCCACCGCCCGCGGATTCCAGCCGCGCCGGTACCAAAACGCGCCGGCCGGGTCTTCGCGATAAAGGTCCGGCACCGGAACCCGCCCCCGCCTTACCCAATAGTAATCGACCACCAGGATCCCATAGATCGGTCCGAGGAATCCGCCGATTGTCCCGACGAAAACGGCGATGGCCTGGGGCGACCGCACGAAGTGCCAGGGAAATGTGAACAGGGTGATCCCTGCGGCGAGCAGGCCACCGGTGCGGAAGCCCAGGTGTCTTGGGGATACATTCGCGAGGTCGATGGCGGCGGAGACGAAGTTGGCGACGAGGTTGATGCCCAGGGTGGCCAGGACGAAGGTCAGCGACCCGAGGACCACCAACCCCACGGAATCCAGCCGGGCCACGACCTCGACAGGGTCCAGGATGGCCTCGCCGAAAAGGGGCACGGTTCCCGAGGTGACGACCACCGTGACCAGCGCGAAGAGCATCCAGTTCAGCGGCAGTCCTAGCAGGTTGCCGCGAACCATCTGGCTCGGGGTTGGGCAGTAGCGGGAGAAGTCCCCGAAGTTGAGCAGCAACGCCGCGAAGTATCCCACCACCAAGGCGGCCACGCGGCCCATCTCGATCCCCGCCTCGACGCCCGTCAACCGGCGGTCGGTCAGGGACAGACCGATCTGGTCGAAGCCGACGCGCCGAACCATCCAGAGGGCGATCAGGAACATCACCACATACACCGCCGGGCCGGCGAAGTCCGTGAACCTCCGGATCGACTCCATGCCCCGGCGGAAGATGAGCAACTGGAGGGTCCAGAGGGTGAGGTAGCAGAACCAACCCAGCCAGGAGAGCCCGCCCATCCCATCGGCATCCGCCGCCCATGCGGCGAGCGAAGGGAAAGCGCGCAACAGGAGCAGCTTCAGGGACATCGAGGCAAAGTAGGTCTGGACCCCGTACCAGGCGATGGCCACGATGGCCCGCGCCAGGGCCGGAAGGTTGGCGCCAAACACACCGAACGCCACCCGGGCCATCACCGGAAAGGGAACCCCGAGGCGCTGGCTGGGCACTCCCACGAGGTGGATCAGGCCAAAGACCGCCAGGATGCCGGCCAGCATCCCGACGAGTACCTGCCATCCCGTCAGCCCGGTGGCGAACAAGCCCGCCGCAAAGACGTAACCGCCGACGCTGTGAACATCGGACATCCAAAGTGAAAACAGGTTGTACGTGCCCCAGGTCCTGCGCTCCGCCGGGACGGGTGCCAAGTCTGCATTGATGAGCCGCGGGCTGGAATTCTCCGGCCACGCCCCTCCGGAAACGTTCACGTCACGCCTCCTCCCGGACCTCCGAGTGGCGAGCCGCCCGGCGGCGGATGAAACTCCCGCCAGTGTCGCGCGATTTCGACGCGCCGGCAGATCCAGACGCGGTCGTGCCGCTCGAGATGATCCAGGAAGCGTTGCAGGGCTCGGAAGCGTCCTGGACGTCCGAGCAACCGGCAATGCATGCCGAGGCTCAGCATCTTGGGGAACTCCGCGCCTTCCGCGTAGAGCACGTCAAACGCGTCGCGCCAGGCGGCGAACAGGTTCTCGCCCGTGCCGAACCCGGGCGGCACCGCAAACTTCATGTCATTGGTGTCGAGCGTGTACGGCACCACAAGATGGGGGACCGTCCTATCGTCGGTTCGCGTCACCGAGGTCCAGTACGGCAGGTCGTCGGCATAACTGTCGCTGTCGTACTCGAATCCGCCCTCGTCCACAACCAGCCGCCGGGTGTTCGGGCTGTCGCGGCCGGTGTACCAGCCGTGGGGCCGGCTCCCGGCCAGCCTTTGGATCGTGGCCACCGCCCGGGCGACGTGGTCGCGTTCGACCGCCTCCGGCACCTCCTGGTAATTGATCCAGCGCCAGCCGTGGGCGGCGATCTCGTGGCGACCCTCCGCCAGCGCGCGCGCCACCTCCGGATTCCGTTCCAAGGCCAGCCCGACGGCAAACGCTGTCAGTGGCAGGCCTCGGCGCTCGAACTCGCCCAACAAACGCCACACGCCGGCGCGGGAGCCATACTCGTAAAGGCTCTCCACGCTGCGGTGCCTCGCTGGATAAGACGGAGGCTGGAAGAGCTCGGACAGGAACTGTTCACTGCCGGCATCGCCATTCGCCACGCAGTTCTCGCCGCCTTCCTCGTAGTTCAGCACGAACTGGACGGCAATCCGGGCAGCACCGGGCCATCGGACCTCCGGCGGCCGGGCGCCGTAGCCCGTCAGGTTGCGTTCCTGGTCATTCATCCTCAATCTCCGCAGCCGCGGCCGGCTTCATCCTCTCGCAGCCAGCCCGCGAGGGTCGAGACAAACGGCTCCCGGAGCATCTCCTGGTACGGCACCGGTGCCAGGTGCACGCTCACTCCTCCGGCCGCCAGTCCGCGCCAGTCCGCGCCGGCATCCCAAGAGTAGGGTCGGATGCAAGACCTCGAGAGCAGGAGGCTCAGCCGTCCGGGAAACGGCCGGGCGCGATAGTTCCGGAACAAGCGGTCATGGAGTTCGATCACCGCCGAATTCCGGGTCGGCGCCGCACCCGGTGCCTCTCCCCCCCCTTCCGCCCGGGTCCGTCGCCGCCACCGCTCGCGCAGGAACGGGCCGATCGACCGCAGCTTCGAACCCAGACCCGGCCCGAGCTCTCGCAGCGGCAGGTTGCGGAGCCAGAGCGCATGATAGCGGAGATTCGGCCCCAGCCGGTTTCGTGACTCATACAGCCGGTGGAGTTCGCCAGTGCGAGGCGAGATCAGATTGGGGAAGTCATAGGGCGAGATGCCGATGAGCGCCAGCAGCCGCACCTCCGCCCCGGTGTCGACCAATTGCCGCGCCATCTCGAAGGCCAACACCCCGCCAAAGCACAGCCCGATCAAGCGATAGGGTCCCGCGGGCTGCACCGCGCGGACGTGCGTCAGGTGGGCCGCGGCGAGCTGCTCCAGGGTTTCGACGCGATTCTCGGAACCGGTCCCGGAGGCTCCTCGCAGCCCCAGACAGGGCCGGTCGTTCCCCAACCGGCGGCCGAGCGCCGCATACGCCAGCACACTGCCGGCGTGGTCATGAACGCATAGGCAAGGCGGGCCGCTTCCCCGCGACTGGAAGGTCACGATGGGTTCCGCAGAGCGACCCTCGACGGGACGGTGCAGACTGGCGGCCAGGCGTTCGATGGTGGAGTGGGTTTCCAGCATGGCCGGCGTCACGCTCCAGCCCCACTCCCGCTCCAGCCGGGCACAAATCGCCGCCGCCCGCAGCGAATCTCCCCCGAGGTCAAAGAACCCCTCGGTCACGCCCAGGCCGGGCCGTTCAAGCACCGCTTCCCAGACTCCCGTCAAGGCCGCTTCGATTTCGTCCCTCGGTTCCACGCGGGCCGGATTCGGTTGGAACCGCGCCGATTCACCCGGCGCGGGCAGGGCGGCCCGCCGATCGACCTTGCCCTGGTCGTTTAGCGGCAGCGCCTCGAGGAAGACGCACGCCGTCGGGATCATCGCGTCGGGCAAGGTTGCGCTTAAGCCTCGGCGAATTGCCGCAAGCGTCGGGACGGGCTGACTCGACGCCACGAGGTAGGCAACCAGCCGGGGCGCGCCCGGGACGTCTTCGCGAATCACTACCAGGCCCTGCCCAATCCCGGGCACCCGGGCGAGGGCAGCCTCGACTTCCGCCGCTTCCACCCGTTGGCCCAGGATCTTCGGCTGCCCGTCCATTCGCCCGAGGAACTCCACGCAACCGTCCGCCCGGAGTCGCCCGCGATCTCCGGTCCGGTAGAGCCGGATTCCCCGGCCGGTCGGATCGTCCGCGAAGGCGGCGCGGGTGAGCTCCGGTTGCCGCCAATAGCCCGTTGCCAGGTATCGGCTGCGCACGACAATTTCCCCCGCCTCGCCCGGTCCCACGTTTCGCCCCGCGTCGTCGCGGATGATCACCTCCATGTCCGGGGTGGGGTAACCCACCGGAACCAAACCTTCCCACGGAGCTCCCGAGGCCAGGATGATGTACTGGCACGAGAGTCCGGTCTCTGTGGCTCCGAGACCGACGGCCAGCGAGCAGGGAGGCGCGAATCCGTGTCGAAAGCCTTCCACGTCGCCCGGCAGTACCTGGTCCCCTTCGAGGCGTACCACCCGAACGCCAGGGAAACGGCGGCCCCCGGCGCTGAGTCCGCGTAGGATCGCGGGCACGGAATGAAAGACCGTGATACCCGCCTCGTCCATCCATCGCGCCAGCGACTCGAATCCTTCCTGCCGGAGAGGAAAGGGACAAACGGTGGCACCGTTCAGCAGCGCTGCAAACAAGCTCGACACGGTGCCGCTGAAGCCGGGCGACTGAATCAGGCTCAGGCGGTCGCGGGGGCCGAGGCGAAGCCCATGGGTGTAGCGAAGCACGTTGTGCAGGACGTTTCGGTGGCAGTCGATGACCGCCTTCGGCTGACCGGTGGACCCCGACGTGTAGAACAGATACGCCGGGGCGTCCGGCGGAACCGCGCGGGACGGCTGGAATTCAAGGTCCGCGCGCCGCGCCGCCGCCACATCGATGATGGCGCCGTCCGGACCGATGAGGCTTTCCGCCAGTGACGCATTTGTCGACGAGGTCACCAGCCGGCGGGTCCGGGAGTCCGCGAGCATCGCCGCCAGGCGCGGCCGGGGAAGTGACGGATCCAAGGGCAGGTAGTAGTGCCCCGCCTTGAGAATCCCCAGGATCGCGACCACCGCCTCCAATCCCTGTTCCAGCAGTACCGCGACGGGTTCCGGTCCACTCTCCGGCGGCCCCCACAACGACGCGGCGACCGCGTCGGAGGCGCGGTCCAAGGCGGCGTAGGTCAGGCGTTGGCGGTGCGTCCAAACGGCCATGGCTTCGGGCCGCGCCGCCACGATCCGGGCAAATCGCCCGGGAATGGACCCAGCCAGAGCGTCGTAGGGAAAAGGCTGGAAGCCGTCGTTCATCGTGCGTCGGGCCCGGGGATCGACAGCATGGGAATACACGCATCGCCTGGGGCCTAGCTAACGGTCTGCCCCTCGGTGGCTGCAGCCTTCGGTCCGCAGTTTGCCCCGCACGGCGCCGATTGGTCAACGGTCAACGGTCAACGGTCAACCTCCAGGAGCCCGGGCGAACCGACGGGTAGCCACGGGCGGGGGCCCTGATCCGCGGATAGGAATCTGGAAATGAGAGAAAAAGCTCTCTACTGTGCTTTTTTTGCTTGCATAGGTTATATATGATGTATCGAACCCGAATGCGCCGCGCGCATACCACTCCAGTCCAAGACCGCGTTCGGGGCACTTCCCAACACGGGCACGCAGCGCTATTTCCGCGTAGACTGTGCTTGCCTTGAGAATTGAATTTGTCGCCACCGACTATTGAGGAATGAGAACCACGGATAAACGCCGATAGACGCAGATTCCATGCCCTTTCTATCCGCGTCAATCCGTGTTCATCCGCGGTTCTG
>CAMAPG010000033.1 GCA_945859965.1 Opitutus sp. GAS368
GAGACCGTCGGCGGTTTTGGACTTGAGCGTGAAATCGGGAGCTTTGGAGCCGACAGCGATGGGCATTGGGGGGATGAATTACTTGGTTACCGGGAATCGCGGCGGGTGAATGCGGCGAAAGAACCAGAGAAATAGAACCCGTCGCCCCCGGCCGCAAACCGATTCTCCTGACAGTAGCATGGTTTCTCTTTTTTACGTCCGGGCCATTAGATTTGCTGCGAAGTCTCCCCAAGACGGTTGACACCTTCCCCTTGACCCTCCCCCTCCCGCCGCGAATAACACCCTGTTCCGCATGACCATCCTCGAAGACCTTCAATGGCGCGGCCTCCTGGCCGACTGCACCGACCTTGCCGCGTTGACCCAACGCGTCGCTTCCGGCCCGGTGACGCTGTATTGCGGCTTCGATCCCACGGGTGACTCCCTGCACGTCGGCCATCTCATGGGCCAGCTTACGCTGCGTCGCTTCCAACTCGCCGGGCACCACCCCATCGCCCTTGCTGGCGGCGCCACCGGCATGGTCGGCGATCCTTCGGGCAAATCCGCCGAGCGCAATCTGCTCACGCGGGAGCAACTTGCGCACAATGTCGCCTCGATCAAGGGCCAGCTCGCGCGCCTCCTCGATTTTAACGCCGCCAGCAACCCCGCGCGCCTCGTCGACAACGCCGAGTGGACCGCCCCGCTCAGCTACCTCGATTTCCTCCGCGACATCGGAAAATATTTTTCGCTGAACGTCATGCTCGCGAAGGACTCGGTGCGGTCGCGCATGGAAGGCGACAGCGGCATCAGCTACACCGAATTCAGCTATCAGTTGCTGCAGGCCTTCGATTTCTACCACCTGCGCACAACGCATCAGTGCGAGCTCCAGATCGGCGGCTCCGACCAGTGGGGCAACATCACCGCCGGCACCGATTTGATCCGCAAGAAACTGGGCGAGCCGGCGTGGGGCTGGACGTTCCCGCTCATCACCAAGTCCGATGGCACCAAATTCGGCAAAACCGAGGGCGGCGCCGTCTGGCTCGATCCGCAGCGCACCAGTCCCTATAAGTTCTACCAGTTCTTCGTGAACACCGAGGACGCCAAGGTCGGAGAATATCTCCGCAAGTTCACCTTTCTCTCACGTCCCGAAATCGAGGAACTCGAAGCGAAACACGCCGCCAATCCTGGCGCGCGCGACGCCCACAAAGCCCTCGCGCGGGCTGTCACCGCTCTCGTCCACGGCACCGACGCACTCAACGCCACCCTCAAGGCGAGCGAGATCCTGTTCGGCGGTGCGCTCGATGGGATCACCGAGGAAATCTTCCAGGATGTCGTCGGCGAGGTGCCGACCAAGGATGTCGAAGCCGCCAGGCTTGCCGCACCCGGAGCATCGCTGACCGACCTCATTGTCCACGCCGGCCTTGCGCCCTCAAAGGGCCAGGCCCGCAAGGACCTCGAAGGTGGCGGCATCTATCTCAACAATGCCCGTGCCGGCGAAATCACCCGTACGGTCACGGTCAGCGATCTTTTGTTCGGAAAATATCTGCTGCTGCGCAAAGGCAAGCGGACCTACGCGGTTCTCAGAGTGAGCGGATAGTTGGCGCGCCAATCAGCGCGCCAGACCTCTGTCATTCCGAGTGTAGGTAGGGCGAATCCTCCGGATGAGCCGTTCGTATGCCCGGCTCACTGCGCCCAGAATCACAATCTCCGATCCCATCTAGAACGAAGATCAGGCGATTTTGGCCGCTGCGGCCTCATCAATCAGCCAGACAACTCGTTCGGCACACGTTTTTAAAATCTGCGCCGGGGTTGCAATGGGATCATAGTTGTCGCGGAAAACACGCCGCATCGCCTCCGCTTTGCCCGCGCCCATCGTCATCACCACGATCTGTCCACAGGCACGCAGGCCGGCCGGGGTGATCGTCAGCCTCCATCCTTTTTCCACCGTGAGCACCGCGGCGAACAACGCGCCGTCGTCATTCTGCAGCAAGGGACTGCCTGGAAAAAACGAAGCCGTGTGGTCGTCGTCTCCCAAGCCCAGCATGCAGACGTCATAACCGCGCTTTTTTCCCACCAGTGACTCCATGGTTGCGATGTAGGCTTCGGCCGATTGCACCGGCGGACGGTCCACTAGCCACGGATGACGCCGGTCAGCGGGAATCCGGAGCGGTGCGAGCAGCAGGCGATCGGCGTTGCCGAAATTGCTCTGCGGACTGTCGAGTGGGACATGCCGCTCGTCGCTCACGGTAAAATGCGCCGACGCCAGCAGGCTGGCCGGGATGGACCGCTGCTCGCTGCACCAGCGGTACCAGGCTTGCGGCGTTTCGCCGCCGCTGAACGCCCAGGTGAATGCCGGCGCCGTGCTGCGCGCGTGCTGGTGGGCGGCCAGCGCGACGGCTTGCGCAAAAAGTTCGGAAACAGGGCCGACCAACAGCCGGCCATACTCAGTCATGCGTTCAGTCATAGGCTAAAAAAGGTGTGCCGGCCTATGCGACCGGAACAACACGTCAACCGTCTTAGAAAAACATCGCCTCACTCAAGGCGTTCTCCGGCGGCAGCAAACTCACCGAGGCCGGCAACACGGTTTCCCCGGTTCCAAAATCAGCTTCGAATTGCGCGTGGCCGTCGGCCACATTGCCCCGCCAGCGAAAATATTTTTTCCCGGAATACGCAAACGTCACGGCAAAGCCGGTCGGGGCCAGATTCGTGGAGGAATCCAAAAGGAACTCCGCCCGATTCTCGCCGCATTTCCCAATGCGATCCTTCAGCCAGCCCAGCAGTACGCGTCCTTCCGCCACCTCCGCACTGCCGTGGGCCACGGTCACTTTGTTCATGCCGGAACACAGGACATCCATCGGATAACGACTCAAAAACTGGCCCAGCGACTGGCGCACCGGCAGCAGCCGGGCGTAGACGAGGTCGCGCACGTTCTCGGGTCGCGGCCAGGGGAACGTCATCGCATCCGCAGGCGCGATCGCGCTGTCGATCAGGATCCGCTTGGCCTGGGTCAGCAGATAGCGGTAATCGGCCAGCTTCACGCTCGTCGTGAAACGGTGCGCCCAGTAATAAAGCGGAAGATCCGTGGAGAGGCAGATCGAAACTTGGTTCTCCAAATGCGGACGGGCGGCGCGCGGGTAGCTGAGAATCACAAATTCGACGCAACGCTTGTCGCTCTTCGATTTGCCGAGATCGCATTCCCCGTAGATCTTCGCCTTGATCTCCGTCGCGCCCGCATCGTCGTTCAACGGGCAGAGCACGACCACCCGGCTGGGATAACGCTTGGCGAATGCGAGGGTTGTGCGGAATTGGACGAGAGCATCGTCGGTCTTGGTTTGCAGTCCCAGATGGAGCACAAAATTAACCTGGGTCGCCTTGGCATCGTCTGCCGCCGGAGCTGCGCCGCCGCCTGCGGCGGTTGACGCCCACATTTCCGCCAGGCTTTTCGAAATGCCACTGACGGGCACCTCGATTCCGGGCAGGGCGTTAAAAATGGAAGGCATTGTGGTAAAAATCCCTCAACCAAGGTCCAAATCGCAAAAGGGTGCGCCAGCGCGACTGCTCACGGTTGCCGCCACTTGTGTCCGTTCTTAGACAGCAGCGCATCCGCCCCCGGCGGGCCCCAGGACCCGGCCGGATAGGCGTCCATGCCTTTGCGACCCGCGGCCGTCCACGCTTCCAGAATGGGAGTGCAAAGGCGCCAGGAGGCTTCGGTTTCGTCGCCGCGAATGAACAGCGTGCCGTCCCCGATCATCGCATCGAGCACCAGTCGTTCATAGGCTTCGGGCGTGTTGGAGCCAAAGGTCGTGCTGTAGCGAAAGTTCATTTTCACCGGCTGGGTGCGCGTTTCCAGGCCGGGGATTTTCGTGTTAATGATCAGGCTCAGGCCTTCATCGGGCTGGATCTGGAACGAGAGGGTGTTCGGGGCGAGATCGAAGCGGGCGCCCTCGGCGAACAACGTGCCCGGCGGGCGTTTGAACGTCACCGCGATCTCGGAAACCCGGCGGGCCAGGCGTTTTCCGGAGCGAAGGTAGAAGGGCACGCCCTGCCACCGCCAGTTGTTGATCGAGAGGCGCAGCGCCGCGTAGGTCTCAGTGCCCGACTGCGGATTGACGCCCGTTTCCTCGAGGTAACCCGGCACTTTTTTTCCGGCGACCATGCCGGCGGTGTACTGGGCGCGCACCACATCGCCATCCGGCCCGACCGCGAGTGCCTGGATGGCCCGGAGCAACTTCACCTTTTCATCGCGAATCGCCTCGGCATCGAGCGACACTGGAGGCTCCATCGCGGTGAGCGCGACGAGCTGCATCATGTGATTCTGCACCATGTCGCGCAGACCGCCGCTCTGCTCATAGTAGCCGCCGCGCGAGCCCACGCCCACTTCCTCGGCCACGGTGATCTGCACGCTATCGATGAAGTTCCGGTTCCAGAGCGGCTCGAAAATGGAATTGGCGAAGCGCTGGACCAAAAGATCCTGCACCGTTTCCTTGCCCAGGTAATGGTCGATGCGGAAAACCTGCCGTTCCTCGAAGACCGAGCGGATGATCCCATTGAGCTCCCGGGCCGTGGCGAGATCGCGGCCGAACGGTTTCTCGATGATCACCTTCGCCTCGTGGGGCTGCCCGAGATGCTTCCGGGCCAGGCCGCTGGCACCCAGATTCAGCAGAATCGGCCCAAACACGGACGGCGGCGTGGAGATGTAGAAGAGCGGCTGGATTTCACGGCCGACCTTGCGTTCGATCTCATCGATCTGCGTGGCGAGGCGGTCAAAGGCTGATTTATCGTCGTAGCTGCCCGCCAGGTAACGGGTGTTCGCGGCAATGCGCTCCCAGACATCCGTCTTCAACTCCCGGCGGGAGAATTCCTTGATGGCGTCGGTCGCATGCTGGCGGAACTCCTCATCCGGAATCGATTTGCGGCCATAACCGATGATGAAGAAATCCGCGGGCAGCAGATTGTCGTAGCTCAGGTTGTAAACCGCGGGAATAAGTTTGCGCGCCGTGAGGTCGCCGGAGGCGCCAAAAATGACGACGACCGTCGGCGGAGCGCCTCGGTGCTTGCTTAGTCCTTGCAGGAATGGATGACGCTGGGAGTCGGCCATGACGGTCGCGAATCCTCAGCGCCGCACCTGGACTCAGGCAAGGGAAATGGCGGCAGGTCTTTGACCTGCCCGGTTATTGGGTGGAGCGCTATAAGTGAATGGGGCACGAATTGCCGCACTCGCCCCATTCACCGACAACCCTCCACCAGTAACCAGGGCGGGTTCCGCCCCGCCCTAAGGTCTCCAATGGCGGGAGAAAAGTGAAATATTGGCAAAATATCTCACCTCGGCCGCCCCAGCCGAGGCATCACCCGCCGGCCAGGCCACCTCAACGATATCCAAGCGCACCGTAGCGGGCTTCACCCGCAGACCGGCGAGATAGGCCTTGATGGCCCGCTGGAGGACCGCGCGCTTGCGTTCATCGACCGCGTGATAACCGGAAACAACCGCCCCGGCCGCGCGGGTCTTAACTTCGACAAAGACCAGCACTTCGCCGTCGCGCGCCACCAGGTCGATTTCCTCCCGACGATCGCGCGGATTCCGCCAATTGCGCGCCACCAGGCGAAAACCACGTTCGCGCCGCAAATAGTCCGCCGCCAGCCGCTCTCCCCGCTCGCCGGTCTTGGCGTTTCCCGGGCTCGCGAGCAACCCGCCGACCGTTTTAAAAATCTGCCGGACTTTTTCCCACATAATCAGGCCGGACCGGGGCGCGTGATTCTCATTGCGGATAGCTTCACCCGCTGACAATTTAGACTCAAGGTTCTCCTTCTGTCTTCTTCCCATGGCTTCCGCCAATATTGCCAGTACGCTCCGCCGTTCGCTCCTCATCAAGGTTATCTCGAAACCGGCACCCAGCCGTGAAGACGTCAATTCCGTCATCGAGCTGACCGCCTCCAAGGTGGTCGAGGCGCTGCAGGCCCAGTCGATGACCCTCTATCTGGTCGAGGGCAATGACATCGTTTTCAAGCAGATCTACTACTCTCCCACCCTCTGGGCCAAGGATCCGCCGCTGGAGAAGAAACTGCAGGAAACGGCGGCAAAACTTCTGACGCTCAAGCTTCCGCTCGGCACGGGTGTGGTCGGCAAGGTGATCGCCTCGGGCGAACCGGTTTTTTTCCGCAACAGCGATAGCCAGGCGCCGTTCATGTCGTCGATGGCGAAGAACACCGGCTTCGAGGTTCGCTCGATGCTCACGGTGCCGCTAAAGACCAACATCGTGATCGGCGCCATCCAAGTGCTGAACAAGGAGGAGACTGCGGGCACCGACGGTGATTTCGTCGAAAAGGATCTGAGCTTGTTGCAGGAAGTGGCCGAATACTCGTCCACGCTCATGCAGCGCATGTTGGATCCGAAATTCCAGCTCAGCGCTGAGGACACCGCCAAATTCGTTTCCAAGCTCACCGACCTTCCCCTCGTCACCAAGCCCGAGGAAGTCGAGTGCGATGAAAAGCTGATCGAGAGCGTCGGCGATGCGATCATCCGCCGCGAAGGGATCTTCCCGCACAAGATGCTGGCGGGAAATGCCGTGGCCGTGCTGATGTCGAACCCCCTCGACTATGCCAAGCGCGAGGCCTTTCAGCAAGCCACCGAGTTCTCCATCGACGAAGTGCGCGTCGCCCCCGCCACCCTGATCGAGACGCTGCTCAAAAAATTCTTCAAGGACGCGAAATCGGGATCGGACAGCGAGGTCGACATCGGGTCCGTGGCCGACGTGATCAGCACCGCCTACAGCACCGAGGGTGGCGTCGGAGAACTCACCGCGACCGATCTGGAAAGCGAAGATTCCGCGCCGATCATCCAGCTGGCGAATCGCGTGATCGAGGACGCGTACATTTCCGGCGCTTCCGACATCCACATCGAGCCGATGGAAAAGGACCTGCTGGTCCGCTACCGCATCGACGGATTGTGCCAGGAAAAGCTCCGGCTGCCGAAGCAGGTCACGAACGCACTGATCACCCGCCTGAAGATCATGTGCAACCTGGACATTTCCGAACGCCGGTTGCCGCAGGACGGACGCATTGTCTTCAAGAAATACACGAAGAAGAACATCGACATCGATCTGCGCGTCGCCACCGGTCCGATGAACCATGGCGAGAAGGTCGTCATGCGTATTCTCGACAAGCAGAAGACCACGCTGCCGCTGCCCGCGCTGGGTTTTTCCGAGGAGAACCTGACCCGTTACCGCGAATGCATCCGGCAGCCTTATGGCATGATCCTGCATTGCGGTCCGACCGGCTCGGGCAAGTCGATGACGCTTTATTCGGCGCTTTCGGAGGTCAACACACCCGACGTCAACATCCAGACGGCGGAGGATCCGATCGAGTACACGCTGCCCGGCCTGAACCAGATGCAGATGAACCGGCAGATCGGCCTCACCTTCGAACGCGCCCTCCGGTGTTATTTGCGCATGGACCCTGACATCATCCTCGTCGGTGAAATCCGCGACAAGGAAACCGCCGGGATCGCCGTCGAGGCCGCGCTCACGGGTCACTTGCTCGTATCCACCCTGCATACCAACGACGCCCCCGGCACGGTGGCGCGCATTGGTGAAATGGGGGTCGAGCCCTTCAATATTTCGGCATCGCTCGTCTGCGTCTGCGCACAGCGGCTGATGCGTCGCGTCTGCAAAAACTGCAAGCAGCCTTACGAACCCGAGGGGCGGGAAAAGGAACTGATGGCCAAGGCGCTGGGCGGTTGGTCCGGCCAGGTTTTCAAGGCCAATGCCCAGGGTTGCCCCACGTGCAACGGCACCGGTTACAAAGGCCGCGTGGGCATCCACGAATTGATGACCAACAGCGAGGAACTCGTTGAAGCCATCAACAAGGAAGTCGAAGTCGCCGACCTGAAGCGCATCGCGATGAAAAACGGGATGAAGACCCTTCACCAGGACAGCATGCTGAAAGTGAAGATGGGCCTGACCACCATCGAGGAAGCGCTTTCGAACGTCCCTCCCGATCTTATTTTGTAACGGCCGCGTTGCGCGCGATCGTTATCCTGCGGAAGGACGGCGGGTCGCACTCAGGCAAGCCGGGCCGCAACTTCAGCGAAAATCTGTTTCCGGGTGGCGGCGTCCCGTTTGCGATCCGTGCACACCTCCAGCACGCGAAGTCCAGTCGCAGGCAGCGTCGCGAGCAACGCGATCAACGTTTCCCAGTCGCCGACCTTCGTATGCTCCACGCCATACGCGGCGCAAAGCCGGCCGAAGTCGGCTTCCTGCGGCGTGGCAAAATAGTCCTCAAACGGAGGATCGAACTGCGCCACCGGCAGATGCTGGAAAATCCCTCCGCCGCGATTGTTGATCAGCACGACCGTCAACGAACCGCGGAATTTGGGCCGCAGCAAAAAACCGTTGGTGTCATGCAGCAGCGCCAGATCACCGGTCAGCAACACCGCCGGCCGGCCGCCATGCGCCACCCCGAGCGCAGTCGACAGGGTGCCATCGATGCCGTTCGCCCCCCGGTTGAAACGCGGCGACAGCTTGCGATCGTTCGGCGGCCAGAAATATTCGCCATCGCGAACCGGCATGCTGTTCGCGATAAACACGGGCGTTTTTTCCGGCAGATGCTGCGCCAGCAGCCAGACGGCCCGCCCTTCAAACAGGCCGGTGGTCGCCTGCAAACACTCGTCGAGGCGGGCGCGCACCTTGCGCTCATAACCCGCCCAAAGTGCCTGATAGTCGCGTCCCATACGCGCCCCGGACAGGCCATCGGCCAAATGCCGCGCCGAGCCGCGCCACGACCGGGTGCGTCCATGCAGTGCGTCGCGGTTCTGGTCGCTTTCGCTCACCATCCAGACCGGCGCATCCGTGTCGTGAATCCAGGCGCGCAGCACCTTGCTGATCGGCCAGCCCTCCAGGCAAAGGACCGCCTCCGGTTTGAGGCGTTCGGCAACCAGGGGATTCCGCAAAAGGGTGTCGTAGGTGGTAACCAGAAAATTGTTCAGCCCGGCGTGCATCCGCAGCGGAGAAAGGCTGTCCGCCAGCACCGGCCAACCGAGCTTGCGCGCAATCTCCCCCACCGCCTGTGCATAAGCCGCCGCGTCCTGCGGCTGCGCCGCGCCCGCGATGATCACTCCCCGGCCCGTCGCTGGCAAAGACGGCAGCGATGTCCGGTTTTCCAGTGGAGGTGAAAAGGAGACCTGGTCAAAAAAGCGTTCCCAGTCGCACGCATTTTCCAGTTTTTCCGCAAGACCATCGGCCAACGGGGGGAGGGGATCGCGAAATGGGGCATTTAAATGCACCGGGCCCGCCTCGGGCGACAACGAACGGGTAAACGCATGCACCACGGTTTGCCGCAAATAAGACAGCAGGGAAAGCGAGGCCTCCGGCACGGCACACTCGTGCTGCCAGCGTGGATAGGCGCCGTAAAGTTTCTGCTGGTCGATCGTCTGACCGGACGCGCATTCGCGCATTTCCGGAGGCCGGTCAGCGGTAATCACCAGGAGAGGAACCCCCGATTCGCGGGCTTCGATTACCGCCGGGAAGAAATTCGCCGCCGCCGTACCGCTGGTGCAGACGAGCACCACCGGCCGGTGGTGCTGCCGGGCGAGCCCCAAGGCAAAGAACGCCGCCGATCGCTCATCGAGCACGGGAATCGCCTCGAGCCCGGGATGACGCGCCAATGCGATCGTCAACGCCGTGGAACGGGAGCCGGGCGCCACCACCGCCTCGCGCACGCCGCAGCGGTGCAGGGTTTCCGCGAGCACGCTGCACCACAGCGAGTTGACGTTCCGAAAATCAAGGTTCGAAGGCATCGACTCCTCATTGAGCACGATTCCGGACAAAAGTCATCCTCGGCATTTCTCCTTGATTCCCTGTTATTAAGCCGAAAAAGGCCGCTTTCTGAATCGACAGTCCGAGGGTATGCCAAAAGCCTGTCAGTTGCATTCTTATTCCCCCCCGATGAGCGATACCCCTTCTACCTCCGAGGTCGCTGCGTCGAGCATCGAGCAGGCCCGCTGGCTGACCGAAAAGGTGCGACCCCACGAATCGGCGCTGAGGGGTTATCTGCGCCGGCAATTTCCCTCCATCGAAACGGATGATGTGGTCCAGGAGTCTTACCTGAAGCTGCTGAAGGCGAAAGCCAGCGGTCAGGTCTCCTCGATCAAAGCCTATTTTTTTTACCGTGGCGCGCAATACCGCGCTGACCCTCTTTCGCCGCAATCAGATTTATTCCCACATCCCTGTAACCAAAATACGGGATTGGCGCGTCTTGGATGAAGGTGCCAACGCTGCCGAAACCACCAATCTTCACCAGCGCTTCGACTTGGTCGTCGAGGCCATTGACCGTTTGCCCGCGCGCTGCCGGGAAATTGTCACGCTGGCCGCATTGCAGGGCCTTTCCAATGCCGAGATCGCAGTCAGGCTGGGACTCTCTGAAAATACCGTCCGGGTGCAAATTGCACGTGGCCTGAAGAAATGCGTCGAACACGTGCGCATGTGCGGGGAACGGGCCTGAGGTCGGAGCAATCCGCCCAAGGACTTTCTCAGACTCCCTCGCTCACCTCCATCGAGGCCACCGCCGCGGACTAGATCGCCCGCCGCAATGGCGGATTGTCCACCGGCGAAGAAACCCAGTTGCGCAACTGGCTCGCCGCCGCCGTCGCCAGCGCCGGCTGACCTATCTTTTTGGCAGCGCTGGCCTGGCCGCTGCCGCGATGCTGGTTGTCCTGTTTGGCTCGTTTGCGTCAAAGCTTGCCGGAAGGCTTTCCTCAAAAACCATCGCCCTCGCTCCCGACCGCCGAACCCTCCCCGATGGTTCCGTGATCGAGTTGAACGCGGGAGCCGAAATAGCCGTCAATTTCACCCCCGCCCAGCGGGGAGTCCGGCTGCTGCGCGGCGAGGCCTTGTTTGCCGTCGCCCACAACCCCGGCAGTCCCTTTCGTCATCACGGCGGGCGAGGTCGAAGTCCGCGCCCTTGGCACCGCGTTTTCCGTCCGGCGTGAATCCGACGAAGTCAAAGTACGCGTGACCGAAGGACGGGTGAGGGTCGGGAAAAGCTCCAGCGACCTCGCCCCCAAATAATTCCTCGATCTCGAAGCGCATCCTGAGGTTGTTATTCCAAAAATAGTTACACCACAATCCACCTTGAAAAGCGAGCGACTGAGCGCCGCTGAAATGACCGCCGCGCTGGCTTGGCGGGGCAAACGGGTCGAATTCACTGACACCCCCTTGGCGAAGCGGTGGAGTTATTCAATCACTGCAATCACGTTCAGCTCTCAATTGTCACTCCGGAACTCAGAGATCGCCAGATCACCGGAATATTCTGGTCGGATGATCCGGATTGGTTTGTGCGTTTGCTCGAATCCGCCCTGAAGATTCAAGTGGAGCGATCCAACGCAACACTCGTCCTGCACCCCCATCGCAGCGGGTGAGACCGGCCCGCAGCGGGAGGGTTTTTATTTTTGATCCGGATAAACGGAAGAAGATGTTCATGAATCTTTACTAGATACTACTGCAGTGGTCTCTTTCGCGGCATTGCCCTAATCCATTCCCCTAGTACCTACCCATGGAAACAAGATGCACTATGACGCGCGTTTTACGCGCGAGTTCGGTAGTCTGCGTGCTCACGGTTGCCGGTTCGACCTGGCTCCATGCGCAAACAGCTGCTAATAAACCCGTTGAAGAAGAACGAATTGCCCTGCAGGAATTCGTCGTTTCTGAAACGGAAGATAACAAAGGTTATGCCGCCACTTCAACCGGTGCGGCCACCCGGACCAATACCGCCCTGATCGACACCCCGACCGTGGTCAACGTGGTCACCCGGGCGTTCCTCGAAGACACTCAGGCGAGCGAACTCTATGACGCCCTCAAGTACGTCCCCGGTGTTTCGATCGAATCGAACGTCGGCGACTCCGTCATGATGCGCGGTTATACGGTCCGTTCCCAGTTCACGGACGGTCTCTATGACAATCAGAACCAAAGCCAGCTGGGCGCCGAACCCTACCAATATGAGCGCGTGGAAGTGCTGAAAGGCCCCGCCGCCATGGTGTACGGTTCCACCGCCTTGGGTGGCTTGGTCAATCGCGTGCGAAAGGTGCCAAGTTCAAGAAGGCCGGCCAATGGGGCGTGACCGTTGGTTCCTTCGGCCAGCACAAGCTCGAATTCGATTACACCGCCCCTCTCAACGATAAGGTGGCCTATCGCGTCGTGGCCGTGTACAAGGATGATGGTGATTCCCTGCAAGGCGTCGATACGAAGTATGGATTTGCCCGCCGCTGGAACCTGAATCCTTCCGTCACGTGGAAACCGAGCGACACCACCCAGGTGCGTGTCATCGGTGAATTCATGCAGGAAAAATATTACAAGCACTGGGGCGAAACCGCGGTGTACAGCAACGGCGCCTACGATCCGACTAGCAGTGCCGCCGGTGTTTTCCTGTCCTACCCCACCGGTACCGAGCTCTCGTACGGCAAGACGTATGAGCAAGGCGGCAACAGCACCTTCGGTGTTCTCCCCCGCGACTGGACTTGGGGTGAAGAAGACGCCTGGTGCCGCAATACCAAGCAGGCCGGACTTCTCGTCTTGGAAAGCCAAATTACCCCCGAATGGTCCCTGCGCTCCACTGCCCAGGCCCACTGGTGGGATCACATGGCCATCGATTACATTCCATCGCCCGGTATGCAGCGGAATAATCGCGCGATGACCCGCCTCTACCGCCCCATTGCGAACGACGATTTCACCGCGACCTACGCGATGGACTCGGTTTACAACTTCCGCCTCCTCGGCGGCGAGCACAAGGCGCTGTCGATCCTCCAGACCGAATACCAAGCCAACTACTATCCCATCTGGGGCGTGGCGCCTGGAACCCCGGGCATTCCTTCCGTGCCCATTTATGGCCCTCGCGTCTACCAGCCTTTTATTCCCACCGCCTTGGTCAGGACCCAGCAAACCTATACGAACAACTACAGCTTCGGTTGGGCCACTCAGGATCACGCCAAGTTCATGGATGAGAAGCTCCAGCTGGTCGGCGGCGCCCGGTACGACTGGTTCGGCGCGCAGTCGAAAAACTTCCTTCTGGTCTCGAACCAAAACGGCAATCGCAACTCGGGCCAGCAATGGACGTATAAATACGGCGCAGTCGTCAAGCCGACGCGCGCGTATTCGCTGTTCTACAATCACTCCGAAACGTATAACCCGAACTTCGGTGTCCAGCCCGACGGCACTTCGTTCGACAACCAATCCGGCGTCATCAATGAAATCGGGGCGAAATCCGCGCTGTTTGACGGACGGGTCGCCGGCAGCGTTTCGTACTACGAACTCCGCCTGGAAAACATTGTGTCGGCCGATCCCGATCCGGTTCGGGCAGCCCAAGGCTGGAGAGTTTTGACCGCCTACCAGGAAGTGAAAGGTTTCGAGGTCGACCTGTTCCTCACCCTCACCAAGAACTGGCAGATCAACTTGGGCACGGGTCAGCTGGAGATGAAGATTCCGCCCGCCGCCGGTCAGGGCGCTCTGCATGGAGCCAATATCCAGCCCCGCGGCCTGCCGAAGGAAACCTATAACTTGTGGACCCGTTACGATCTTCGCAACGGACCCCTCAAGGGCCTGGCCTTCGGTGGCGGTTACACGTATCGTTCGGCCAGCCCGATCGATGCGACCAACATGCTCTATCGCGCCGGCGTCGGCGTCTTTGACGGTTTTGTCCAATACGGTTGGGGCAAGTACCGCATCGCCCTCAACGGCTCGAACCTCGCCGATGAGTACTACATCGGTCGTACGGTTAATCCTCCGCAGCTGTTCCAAGCTGCCCGCCGGGTCATCAAGCTGCGTGTGAGCCGCAACTTCTAAGATCCCGTTTCGGTCATCCCTTCAGGGACCATGGCTTCGGCCATGGTCCCTTTTTTTGGCAGCCACGCGCAGGTCTGACACCGTCCAGGGGATCAGGCGCCAGGCACTTTGGGCTTCCCTTGAAATAGTTTCGCGGGGACCGGAAGTAATATCGGGTATTGGCAAATCATTCCTGATCAAGCTGCATCTCACCCGTCGCTTCTAGACCGGCAACTATTTTCATGAAACCCCACCATCCCCACTCCCGGATGCGGAGCCTGTGGCTCGTCCTCGCCGCAGTCGCATCGTTGTCCGTTTCCGCTGCACCTGCGGCCAAGACAGGCGAGGCCCCCACCCAGCGACCCAACGTCCTGTTCATCCTCATCGACGATCATGCGGCCAATATGATCAGCGTTTTGAATGAGTCTCCGGTTCGCACGCCCAACATGGAGCGGCTCGCCGCGCGCGGCTCCTGGTTCCACAAGGCCTACAATCCCGTGCCGGTCTGCGCCGCCTCGCGGGCCGCATTTCTCACGGGCATGCAGGCCTCCAAATCCGGCATGTATTACAACAGCCAGGCCTATCGCCGCAGCACCGCGCCCATTTCCAAGGCGATCACAATGCAGCGCCAGTTTCTCGATAACGGCTACATCGTGGCCGGCTACGGGAAGCTCAACCACACCGGCTACCAGGACGACAACCTCTCGGATTTCACCCCCGGCTATTTCAAGGGTCACCGTAACAAAAAGTATGTCACGAACAACGATGGCGATCTCCGGAAGCACCTGATTCCGGATACCTTGCGCGTGCCCGATCCGACCTACCGCGCCTCCGACTTCGGCGCCTTGCCCGATGACTGGGACCGCGATGATCCCACGAAGTGGCAGCAGGACACCGAGCAGGCCAGCCGCACCATCGAATTTCTCAAGGCCCAACACGACAAACCCTTCTTCGTCTCCTGCGGTTTCTGGCGTCCTCACTCGGAGCGTTTCGTTCCGAAGCGCTACTACGACATGTATCCGCTGGAATTGATGAAGGTGCCCCCGAGTTACCGCGCCGATGACCTGGATGACGTGCCGGCTCCCGGCCGCTGGCGGGCCACCGCCAAGGGCACCCATGCCCGGGTGATCAACGCCGGAATGTGGATGGAATACCTTCGCTCCTATTATGCCTCCACCACCTACGTTGACGAGCAGTTGGGGCGGGTGCTCGACGCCCTTGACCAGAGTGCTTACGCGAAAAATACGATCATCGTGTTCGCGAGCGACAACGGCTACAATGGCGGCGAGAAAAACATGTGGGCGAAGTTCGCGCTTTGGGACCAGACCTGCCGCGTGGTGTTTTGCATCTCCGTCCCCGGCCTGCCGCAGCAATATTGTCCGTCCCCGGTGAGCCTCCTCGACATTTACCCCACACTGCTCGACCTCTGCGGGCTGCCTGCTCCTTCCACCCATCACCTGGACGGCATCGACCTGACGCCGATCCTGAAGGGTGAACGCATCGACCGCGGCCAACCGGTTCTTTCCACCTACGGATTGGGCAACCACTCCATTCGCGACTGGCGCTTCCGCTACATCCGTTACCTCAATGGCGATGAGGAACTGTACGACCACGACAATGATCGCTATGAATTCACCAATCTCGCCAAGGATCCCCGTTTTGCCTCGATCAAGGCCAAGCTGGCCAGCCAGCTGCCCACGGAAAACGCCCCCGAGATCGAACAGGAGATCCCGTGGGATGGGTCCGAACTGAGGGCCGACCTCTTCAAGCAATGGGAACCGGGGGCGCTGAACAAAGTCCCCGAGACCACGAAAAAAGCCGGCGGGGAATAGCCGTCCGACTCAGGCCGACAACAAGGCGTCCTGCATCGCGCTGAATTTCAGCTCGGTCTCCGCGAATTCCTTCTCCGGCGACGAACCCGCGACAATCCCCGCGCCGGCGTAGAGCCGGGCGTGGGGCCCGGCGATCAGCGCCGAACGCAATCCGACAAAAAACTCCGCCCCGCCCCGGGCATCGATCCAGCCCAGGGCGCCCGCGTATAATCCGCGGGAAAATCCTTCGAACTCCCGGATTCGGGGAATGACCGTTTCGGCGGGCGTCCCTCCAACGGCCGGTGTCGGGTGCAGCCGCGCCAGCACATCCAGCGCGCGCACGTTCGTCGGCAGGACCGCGCCCAGCGAGGTCTGCAGGTGCTGCACATTGGCCAGGCGGCGCAATTCCGGCTTGGCGGAAAATTCCAGCTTCAACCCCAGCGGTTCGAGGCGACGCACGATGGAATCGAGCACGATCCGTTGTTCGCGCAGGTCTTTGTCGCTGCGCAAAAGCGTGGCCGCGAGCGCCGCGTCTTCGCTCGCCGTAGCGCCGCGCCGGGTTGTGCCGGCCAAGGCCTCGGTCAGCAGCTGGTTGTCGCTCACGCGCAACAACCGTTCGGGGGTCGCCCCGATAAAACTCTGCCCTCCGCCGTTGGCGACCGAGAAGGCATAGCAGTCATTGAACCGCTGCCTCAGGCCGTTGAGCACACGCAAGGGATGCAAGGGTTGGGCCGCGGTCAGATCCTTCGCGCGCGCCAGCACGATTTTCTCAAACTCGCCGGTCGCAATTCGCTCCAGCGCTCGCGTCACTGCTCCGCAGTAATCGCCTGTCTCGCGGTATTTCAATGGGAGTGGAGTGCCATCATCCCGCTCGGCAGCCATACGGGGTGAGGACACTCCGCCCCCATTTGACCCATTCATCCAGGTTTCGGAAACGTCCCGATATTCAAAACGCTGAAACTTCTGCCGGGCCCGCCAGACGCGATCCGTCAGGGCATCCAGGGGCGACTGCGAATC
>CAMAPG010000034.1 GCA_945859965.1 Opitutus sp. GAS368
GGCCATGGGCGGCGGGATGGCGGAAGCGGCCTTTGGAGCCGAGACCGGCAATGTTCTCTCCAAGGCCACCATCAATGCGGCGATCGCTTTTTTCGTGTTGGCGTTCGTACTCTATCTCGGCCGGATTTATCAGCAAAAGCACGCATCCGCCGGCGCTGACGCCACCTTGCCGGCGATTCCTGTGTCCGTGAGCCCGGCGCCCAAGGCGGCTGATCCGGCCCCGCTCGCACCCGCCCCGGTCAGTGCTCCTCAGACATCCGCGCCGGCCAAGAAACCTTGATTCCGTGATTTCGGAACGGCATTTCACGCCCGCCCTCTGGCGGGCGTTTTTCGTTTTGGCGGCCATGTTCATGGCTTCCAGCGCGGCCCGCGCGCAACGCGGTTACCGCCCGCCGCCCAATTACGTACAGTTGGGCAAACTCGACCAGGCGGAAGGAAAGCGAATCCTGGCGGAATTCCGGGATTTAGGCATCGCAGGGGATTATTTTTTGGAATTTCAGCTGCATGTCTTTCCCCGGCGCGGAGCCGAAAGAATCCTGCCGGGCCGGCTGTGGGGCGCACGGAATGCCTCAGGAACGATTTCCCGTGTGGTGATCACCGTGGATGGCGTCGAGCACCGTTTGCTGATCCAAGACGGGATCGAGCCGGCGATCTGGCAATGGCAGGCCGGAACCGGCGGCTCGCCGGAAAAATTGGGGGTGGCTGCGCTGTTCCGCCCGCTGGCGCAAACCGATTTGACCCCCTTTGACCTAGGCCGGCTTTCCTTTTATTGGCCCGATTTTGTGTACGAGGGAATTGCCCGGGTGAGGGGACGCCCGGCCTATCAATTCCTGCTTTATCCCCCGGCCGAGTTCACCGCGGCTTATCCGGCCCTGAGGGGCGTGAGGCTTTACCTCGATACCCAGTTCAAGGCCCCGGTCCAAAGCGAACAGATCGGCGAGGGGAATCGCATCCTGAAATCCATGACGGTGCTGGAAGTGAAAAAAGTCGACGAACAGTGGATTCCCAAATCGCTGGATTTTCGCGATGAAGGAACCCGCAATAAAACCCGCCTGAGCGTCACCGCTGCGGTCCTGGGCCAGACCTTTCCGAAATCGATCTTTGCCCCGGCGGCCTTGGCCGACGACGTGCGCGCGCCGGGCTCGGATCGCCTGATCAAAATCGACCCGTGAGTCGCCGGTCCAAGAAAATCCTGAGCGTGGTCTTCGATCTCGATGGCACGCTGGTCGACAGCCTGCCGCTGGTGTTGCGGGCGTTCACGCATGCGCTGGAGCCGTATGGGCCGCGGCCGACCATGGACATTTTCACGCGCCTGGGCGGCCCGCCAAACCGGATATTTTCCAGCTTGGTCGACAAAGAGGAACATGTGCCGGCAGCGATCGAGCGCCTCGTTTCCTTTAATCGCGAAAACAATCATCTCATCCGTCCTTTCGATGGAGTGGGCGTGGTGCTTGAGCAATTGCGCACCCGGGGAGCCACGCTGGCGGTTTGGACCGGACGCGACCGGGAGACGACGGACTGGCTGTTGCGTGAGCATGGGCTGCAGGACTTTTTCGCAACCGTGGTCTGCGGTGATGACCTTGCCACGCACAAGCCCGATCCGCAGGGGCTCCAGGAAATTCTCAGCCGGCTGAAGCAGAAGGCGCCAGAGACCCTTTTGGTGGGCGATGCCGACGTGGATGTGCTCGGAGGCGTGGCGTGCGGAATCGATACCGTCTTGATCAATCATTCCCGCGCCGTGGAAGAGACGGTGCGGGCGAAAGCGTGGCGCGTGGTCAATTCTCCCTTCGAGGCTTTCGAGTTGGTGCTCAAACGCACGGAGTAAATTCCATCTGTTGATGGAAAGGGGTCTTCCGTGCTGGCGGCATGCGGGCGGAAAAAATCACCCCAGCGTCTTTTCCGTGGTTGGATCGAACAGATGCGCGTGTTCGAGATCGAACGTCACGGCGACGGCCTGGTTCATTTCATAGCGGCGGGTCGGACGCACCCGGGCGATGAACGAAGTCGCGCCTGAATGGAGGTAAAGATAGGTTTCGGAACCCATCGGCTCCGAGATTTCCACCCGGACCTCGGCCGTGCGTCCGGAGTCGGGCGCGGGAAATTCCGCTGAGTCGTGCACATCCTCGGGCCGGATTCCGAAGATAATGGGTCGGTCCACGTAAGCCCCAGCCCGGGCGGAGAGGGCGTCGTTGAGGGTCAGCGTGAGCGGAGTCGCCGGATTATCCGCCTCGGTAAAGACCAGCCGGTTTCCGGCGCGTTGGAGGGTGCCGCGGAAAAAATTCATCGGCGGCGAGCCGATGAAGCCAGCGACAAAAAGATTTTCCGGCTGATGGTAGAGCGTGAGCGGTTCGGCAACCTGCATGATGTTGCCGTCTTTCATCACGCAAATCCGGTCGCCCATCGTCATGGCTTCTACCTGGTCATGCGTCACATAGATCATCGTGGCGCCGAGCCGGGCATGGAGCTTGGAGATCTCCGTCCGCGTGGAGACGCGCATTTTGGCGTCAAGGTTGGAGAGCGGCTCGTCGAAGAGAAAAACCTTGGGCTTGCGCACGATGGCGCGCCCGACGGCGACCCGCTGGCGCTGGCCGCCGGAAAGCGCCTTGGGCTTGCGGTGGAGATAAGCGTCCAATCCCAGCATGGCGGAGGCTTCCCGCACCCGGGCGTCGATCTCGGCCTTGGGCATTTTGCGCAGTTTCAGCCCAAAAGCCATGTTGTCGTAGACCGACATGTGCGGATACAGCGCATAGTTCTGGAAGACCATCGCGATATCGCGGTCCTTGGGCAGGACATTGTTCACGGTCCGGCCATCGATCGAAATCGTACCCGCGGTGATTTCCTCGAGTCCTGCGATCATTCGCAATGTCGTGGATTTTCCGCAGCCCGAGGGGCCCACCAGAACCATGAATTCGCGATCTTCGACCGTCAGGTTGATGGCGTTGACCGCCTTCGCCCCCGGACCGCTCTTTTCCGGATAAATTTTGACGAGATTTTCGATGACGACTTTGGCCATGAGCGAGGGGTTGAAAACTTCTGTGAAAATCGGGCCTGCCGAAGGCGGGTCAATCCCATACCCAAGCGAGGCACGGGGCCGGGCGTTCGCCATTGAACCGGTCATGGATGAACAATACGCCGTTCCTTTCCAAATTTTCGTTGCCTGCGCGGCAGAGGGGGTACCTGCTAGGCCCACCCCGACCTCTTTCCCCATGGCTGTAAAAATTGCTCCTAATTGGGCTCCGCTCACATTTGATCTCACGCAACCCCAGGTTGCCAAAATCGAGTCGACTCGCCGGACACTATCCTTGTCCACCGCGAGTGAAGTGGTCCGCCTCGCGATTTCGCAGTTCGATTTTTCCAGCTATGAGGCGAAACGCCCGCCCCATCGCCAGATTTCCGTCCGTCTCGCTCCGGAACTGCGGGAAAAGCTTCGCCGCTATGCCCAGCGGAAGAATGTCAGCATCGGCGAACTCCTCCGCGTGGCTCTCGAAGGCCTGACCGCGGGAAAACCGAAAGCCGGGAAGGCTGCGAAAAAAACGGCCAAGAGCAGCCGGTAGGAAAAGACCCTCCACGAGGGCTTGCGTTTCGTTTTTGGCGTCCCTTAGTTCGGGCGTTTGTCCATGAGCCAATCTCCCGCGCCACTCTCCACCTGGGCCCGCAATGTTTCCCCTTCGCCGACGCTGGCCGTCGATGCGAAGGCCAAGGCCCTGCAAGCAGCTGGTGAAGACGTCTGTGGTTTCGCCGCCGGCGAGCCCGACTTCGACACCCCCGAGCATATCAAGGAGGCCTGCATTGCCGCCCTGAAAAGCGGCAAGACCAAGTATGGCCCGACCCCTGGTATCGAGCCCCTGCGCCAGGCGATCGTCGACCGCTACCTCGCGGAATACGGGCTGAAGGCCGCGCCCTCGCAGGTGATCGTTTCCCCGGGCGGCAAGTTCAACTGTTACCTCGGCGTGCTCGCGACGTGTTCGCCCGGCGACGAGGTGATCGTGCCGGCGCCGTACTGGGTCAGCTATCCCGAGATGGTGAAGCTGGCCGGAGCCGTGCCAAAGTTCGTGCTGGCCGATGACAAGACCGGTTTCCGCCTCACCCCCGCGATGGTCGAGTCCGCGATCACGCCCAAGACCAAGCTGCTGATTCTCAACTCGCCCTCGAATCCCACCGGCGCGGTTTACTCGCGCGCGGAGCTCGAGGCGATTGTGGCCGTCGCGCTGAAGCATAATCTCTACATCCTTTCCGACGAAATGTATGAGCATCTCGTCTATGATGGAGCAAAGCCGACTTGTATTGCCGCCCTGAGCAAGGAAGCGGAAGCCCGCACCATCACGGTCGCCGGTTTCTCGAAAACGTATGCGATGACCGGCTGGCGGATCGGCACCACGCTTGCGCCCGCGCCGATCGCGAAGGCGATCTCAGAATTGCAGAGCCAGATGTCCTCCAACGTGACGACCTTTGCCCAATACGGCGCGCTGGCGGCGTTGAAGGAAAAGGAAAAGACCTCGGCCGCGTTGAAGACGATGCTCGTTGCCTTCGACCGCCGGCGGAAATTCCTGCATGCCGAGCTGAACAAGATTCCCGGTGTCACCTGTCTGCTCGCCGAGGGGGCGTTTTATCTTTTCCCAAACATCTCCAGCTTTGGCCTGAAGGATCTCGATTTCTGCAACCGCCTGCTCGACGAGGAAAAAGTCGCCGCGGTTCCGGGCAGCGCCTTCGGAGCGGAAGGTTATCTCCGCCTCAGCTACGCGACGAATGACGAGATCATCCAAAAGGGTGTCACGCGTCTCGCGAAGTTCTGCGCCGGCCTGAAGAAATAATTCCGGCGAAGTCTCGGAAAGTGCTTCGGTAATTTGGAGACGCAGCCCCGAGAGGGAGGGAATGTGGAACTCAGGAAATCAGGAAACGGAAGCCAACCCGGTGCCTTGTTCCTGATTTCCTGAGTTCCCATTCAAATCGGCTTTTCCGACTTTGCCGCTGCTCCCAATGGGTTGATTCCCGGCCCGGAATCACACCGCTTCGACTTTCATCGTTTGCCGGCCGAGCGAATGCGCCAGATGGCAGGCGCCGGCGACGGGGCGCAACTCGATGACCATACCATGTTGCAGCTGGGGACATTGCCGGGCGATCGCGGTCGCCTCGGCCAGATCAACCCCCTCCAGGTAAAAATAACCGCCAATGGCTTCCTTGGTTTCGGCGAAGGGGCCGTCCACGATGTGCTGGCCGCGGGCACCCGAGATCGTCAGGCCCTGCGGCTCCAGCGGATGACCGTGTCGCATCTTGCCCTGCGCGACCAGTCCGTCCGCCCAGTTGTTCCAGCGCTGCAAAAGCTGCTCCCGCTGTTCCGGCGGCATCACCGCATACGTTTCAGGCGGAGCCTCGCGGAAGAGAAGCCTGTAGGCGGACGATTTCGTTTCCATGATGGTTCGGGATTCGAGATGGATTAAACTGGGATGAAATTTATTCAGGCTGGACGGAAGACGCCGCTTTTTTTCGGGGAGCATTTTTCTTTTCCCGGGCCTGCAACTCCTGCAGGTAGCCGTCGAGCCGGGTGAAGCTCTTTTCCCAGAAAGTCCGGTAGTGTTCGAGCCAGTCCACTGCTTCCTTGAGCGGTTTGGCCTTGAGCCGGCAGGGTCGCCATTGCGCTTCCCGCCCGCGCTCGATCAGGCCGGTGCGCTCGAGCACCTTGAGGTGTTTCGAAATGGCGGGCAGGCTCATGTCGAATGGAGCGGCCAACTCGTTGACCGTGCTCTCGCCGATGGAAAGACGCGCGAGAATCGCGCGCCGGGTGGGATCGGCGAGAGCGGCGAAGGTGGTACTGAGGCGGTCGGCCATGAGGTTAGGGGAATGATCGGCAGGTTATTTCCCGGTGCCTTCGGCCAGGGACTTCATCTTCGCGAGGCCTTTCTCGAAGTCGCCGCCGACCATCTTGTCCATGTTCATGAACATGCAAATGGCCTTGGAGACGAAATTCTTTTTCCCGCTCATTTCCCAAGTCACGAGCGTCTGGCCGCCCTGCGGCTTGAACGTGAAATCGGCGAGATTGGTTGCGGCGAACGGCTTGAGGAACTCGAAGTTGATCCTCACCAGCTCATGGGGACGGCTCTCGATGATGGTCATGCGGCCCGCGCCGACCTGGCTATTGCCCACCCAGCTGTAAATGGAGCCGGTGCCGGCGGGCGCACCTGCGTAGGTCGTTTTCATGTTGGGATCCATTTTTGCCCAGGGCGACCACGCCTCCCAGCGGTGAAAATCGTTCACTTGCGCAAAAACGGCGGAAGCGGGGGCGGAAATGAGGGTGGAGCGGGTGACTTTGAAATCGGCGGGCTGGAAAGCCACGACGATGAGGAACACAACCACGAGGGCGGCGAGAAAAAGCAGGATTTTCTTAAGCATGGGAATGGGCGGGGTGATGGGGTATGGTTAACTCTCCGGTTAAATGGGTGCGCCAGTGTGTCGTCAAACATCCGGGATCGCGCTTGCCAAACTGCCGCAGGCCGCGCTTTTTGGGCGCGTGTCCGCTTCACCAACGCTGCTGTGGTTCCGTCGCGACCTGCGGCTGCATGACAATCCCGCCTTGCAAGCGGCGCTAGCGCGATCCGCACCGGTCATTCCGATTTATATCCTCGATGAAGCCGGCGAAGGACGGTGGTCTCCGGGCGGGGCGTCTCGCTGGTGGTTGCACCATTCCCTGGCCGCGCTCGCCGCGGCGCTGGAGAAACGCGGTTCCCGGCTCATTTTGGCGCAGGGTGGGGCGGCGGAGGTGCTCCGCGAATTAATCCGGGCCACCCGTGCCGGCGCGGTTTATTGGAACCGCCGCTATGAACCGGCGATTATTGCCCGCGATCGCGACATCAAGGGCGAACTCACGCGCACGGGAATTGAGGCCGCCAGCTACAACAGCGCCTTGTTGTTTGAGCCGCACACAATCGCCAACCAGCAGAAAAAACCGTTTCAGGTGTTCACGCCCTTCTGGCGGCATTGCCTGGCTTTGCCGGTTGCCCAACCGGTGAAATTAACCGCGAAGGCCTGGCCCGCTCCGGCCCGCTGGCCCGCGTCACTGGCGCTGTCCCAACTTCAGCTGCAGCCCAAAACCGCTTGGGACGCGGGCCTGCGGGCGATGTGGGAGCCCGGGGAAGCGGGGGCGCAAGCGCGGATGAAACGCTTCCTCGGTCGCGCCGTTGAGCACTATGCGGACGATCGCAACCGGCCTGATCGCGACGGCACTTCGATGCTTTCACCTTGGCTGCATTTCGGAGAACTTGGCCCGCGCCAAGTCTGGGCGGCGGCCGAGGCGCGGACGCGGGATTCAGGAATATTTCCCTCCGGCAATGGCATGCGGGTTTTTCTCGCTGAGATCGGCTGGCGGGAGTTTGCCTATCATCTGCTCTATCATTTTCCGCGGACGCCCGAAGCGCCCCTGCGTCCCGAGTTCGAGAATTTTCCCTGGGCCCCCGATTCCAAAGGGATCAAGCGCAAGGCATGGCAGCTCGGACTTACGGGTTATCCCATCGTCGATGCTGGCATGCGCCAGCTCTGGCAGACGGGCTGGATGCACAATCGCGTGCGAATGATTGTCGCCTCCTTTCTCGTGAAACACCTGCGTCTGCCCTGGACGCAGGGCGCGGCTTGGTTTTGGGACACATTGGTTGACGCCGATCTGGCCAGCAACACGCTTGGGTGGCAGTGGAGCGCGGGATGTGGTGCGGATGCCGCCCCGTATTTCCGGATTTTTGCACCAGTGTTACAGGGCACGAAATTCGATCCCGCCGGGGATTACGTGCGGAAATGGGTTCCGGAGCTGGCGAACGTTCCGGTCGCTTACGTGCATGCCCCGTGGACGGCGCCGAAGGAAATCCTGGACACTGCCGGTGTGACCCTGGGCGGAAACTATCCCGCGCCGATTGTTGATCATGCCGAAGCCCGTGTGGCGGCGTTGGCGGCGTTCAAACAATTGCGGCAGTCCAAGGCGCGGACGACACTGTGATTATACCATGAGGCCATTGATCCCGACCGGCACTTTAACGGAAAACCCACGACGAGTGTTAGTCACGGGTGCGTCGGGCCTCGTGGGCAGCGCGTTGGTGACGGAATTGGAACGATGCGGATGGACCGTCTTCAGGCTCGTGCGACACGCACCCCGGATGGCCAGGGAAATCCAATGGTGCGCAGGCAGGGCACGGTTTCCGGAAGGGGTGTCGGTGGATGCAGTCGTGCATCTGGCGGGCGAAAACCTCGCCGCGGGGCGTTGGACGGATGCACGAAAAAAGGCCATCCGGGAAAGTCGCATTACATTTACGCGCGCTCTGGTGATTGATTTGGGACAGCAGACTCAACCGCCTCGGGTCTGGGTGAACGCAAGTGCGGTCGGTTTTTATGGTGACCGCGGGGAAGAGATCCTCGATGAAACCAGCGGTGGCGGAGCAGGGTTCCTCGCCGAGGTCTGTGCCGCTTGGGAAAAAGAGGCGCGTGTCGCGGAAACGTGGGGCGCGCGGGTGGTCCGGTTGCGGACGGGGATGGTGCTGTCGGCGGAAGGCGGGGCGCTGGCGAAGTTGAGGCCGGTCTTTCGCCTCGGATTGGGCGGACGGCTGGGAAACGGGCGCCAGTGGATGAGCTGGATCGCGCTTTCCGATCTGGTCGGAGTGGTGGAGCTGGCGCTGAGGGATGGCCGGTTTGCGGGACCCGTTAATGCGACCGCACCGGAGCCGGTCACGAATGCTGTATTCACGAGGGCGCTCGCCCGCGCGCTGCATCGTCCGGCAATGCTGCCGGTGCCTTCCTGGGTGTTGAACCTGGTTTTTGGCGAAATGGCGGAGGCGACGCTGCTGGCGAGTACCCGGGCGGTTCCGGCGCGTTTGGAGGCTTGGAATTACCCTTTTCGTTGCCGCCGGATAGAGGATGCCCTGCGCGAAGTGACCGGGGTTTAGCAGTTGTGCCGCCGCTTGATAACAGCGGATTGATCCAACTTTTTTCAGACTTAAGTCCCATTGGATGATTGAATTGCCAGCAATTTGCCGGAGTGGGAACGCGCTGAAATCAGGCTTCCCATCCGGGGATGGCAGAGTATGTTGGCGGGCTTTTATGGATAAAACGTTCATCATCTTTAAGCCTGATTGTATGGAGCAAAAGCACGTGGGTAACGTGCTGAGCCGCTTCGAAGCTGCCGGCTTCACGGTCATTGGCTGCAAAATGATCCGGCTCTCGCCGCAGGTGCTTCGCGAGCATTACGCCCATGTCGCCACCAAGCCTTTTTACCCCGAGATCGAGCAGTTCATGAGCTCCCGCCCGGTGATCGTCATGGCGTTGCAGGGCGCCAATGCCGTGGCCAAGGTGCGCGACCTGCTCGGGCCAACCGATTCCCGCAAGGCTGCCAAGGGCACGATTCGCGGCGATTTCGGCACCGAGATGATGAAGAACGTCGTCCACGCATCCGACAGCGACGAAAACGCCAGGATCGAGCTCGCGCGGTTCTTCAAGGCCGACGAACTGTACGCCTCCTGAGCCGTTCGAAAGTCGTTTTGAAATCAACCCGCTGTTTCACAGCGGGTTTTTTATTGTCGCGGCGGTCGATGACCGCCGAGTTCGGAAACGACGGTCATCCTCCTTCGCAGACTATGGAGGACAGGTAGACCGCCGCTACGGGACACCGCTCAGCGGTCAAAAACGCCGAAGGAAAACAAGTCGGCATCCTGTATAATGAATTTCAACCGCACCACCTTGCCCGAAAGGCCTTCGAGCGTCGCATGGTCTTTCCACGTCGCGGTCAGGTCGATCGTATCGCCGACGAGCTCGCGGGCATCCGCTTCGCCGAAGCCGGGCAGTTCGGCGCTGTTCTCGTCCAGGACCACGACTTTGATCGATCCGCGGGCGGACGTGGACACGTTGAGCGAAAGGCGCTTTCCATCCAGCTGCAGCGGGCGGGTGATGGCGTAGCCGGTTTTGTAGCCGGCATGCAGCGAGGCAAATCCATCGAGCCTCAGGGTCAGGCGCTCGATCCGGACCTTGTTGGAGAGGTAGCCGCGCATCACGTAGAACGACATTTCGGCGGGACCGGTCTGCACGATGCCCGTGCCGGGGATGTTGCTGCGCGTTCCCCAGCTGCTCTCATCCATGCCGGGGCGGAAAAAGGACTCCATGAATTTGCGGTCGTAGGAAGTGCCGCCGCGCGATGACATCAGGATGATGTCGGAAACCCCTAGATTGGGTTTCATGTCATACTGTTTGAACTGCTCCGGGCTTAACACCACGCGGCCGGGGACAAAGCGGAACGGCATCGCGATGAGAATATGCGGCGCGCGAAAATACGGTTGCGTGGCGTTCGTGTAGAGATCCTCCAGCGGGACATTGCCGGTGGTCATCGTCACCGGCGCCGTCCAGGGGCCGCCGAACTCCTTGGCGGTGGAGCGGGCGATGAGGCGGATGTTATTCGGGATATGGTGATAGCGGATGGGTTGTCCGGGAACGTCCAATGACCAGACCCGCATATAAACGGCGAAGCATTGCTCGGCGGGCAGCCAGACCAGGACGTTTTGCGAATCCAGGGCGTATGGCGCGAACAGGGGTTCGGGAGAGTACAGTTTCCACTTCTGACCATCCGCGGAAACGTAACGGTACAGGGCGCGGGTCGTGCCGGCCGCACGGTGCGCTTTCGAGCTGCCCATGCCGCCGCCCACCGCCTTGTAGCGTTCCTCCGCGGGCACGCCGGGGCGGTTGTCGTAGTAAACGCTCAGGTTATGGCCGGCAAAAAACGGTTCGCCGGGTGGCAGTACGACATTGTTTTCCTTGGTCCCGGCCACCTCGAAGAGACCGAGCTTCGGGCGGACCCACGTGATGCCGTCGGCGCTTTCGGCATAGCAAGTCAGGTCCTTGCGTTCGCTCTGACCGAAGCCGCCGCGATAATACATCTGGTATTTTTCGCCGTTGTGGAAAACCGAGATAAACGCGCCGGATGAGCGGCCTTCCCAGGGCTGGTTCAGGAGGAGGGCAGTCCCGGCGTTGGTGACCGTGCCGAGGCGCGATTCCAGGCCGACATTTTTTTCGAGAATGTAATCGTCGACGAACAGTTCCCGGGTGTTTTTTAACACGGTTGGATTGGCCGCGACAGACGCGCTCAATCCAACGACGGCCAGCATCAGTCCAAGCAGAGTACGCGGGGGCATGGAGCCATTACAAAAATGCCACCGGGCAATTGCAAGGCACCGATCCCCACGGAGCTGAAGTTTTTAACACGGAGGACACCGAGGGCACGGAGCAAGCCTCCAAATCGGAGATCGGAACTCCGTGTCCTCGGTGTCCTCCGTGTTAAAAAACTCAGGGCGCTGCCGCTGTGAGTTAACGCACCACGCGAGCACCGCCGCCGCTGATCTGCTTCTCGACTTCCTTGCGCGTGGCCATCGACGTGTCGCCGGGCGTGGTCGACGCCAGCGCACCGTGGGCGGCGCCGTAGTCGACGGCTTTCTGCGGATCGTTGAACTGGAGGAAGCCGAACTGCAGCCCGCTGGCGAAGCTGTCGCCGCCGCCCACGCGGTCGAGGATCTCGAGCCCGGCATACTGGCGGCTCTCGTAGAACATGCCGTCGTGCCACAGAATCGCGCTCCAGTCGTTGACGGTCGCGCTGATCACCTGGCGCAGGGTCGTGGCGGCGACCTTGAAATTCGGGAATTCCTTCACCGCGGTTTCAATCATCCCCTTGAACGCATCGGTTTCGATGTGGCTCAGGCTGTGGTCCACGCCCTTCACCTCGAAGCCGAGCGAGGCGGTGAAATCCTCCTCGTTGCCAATCATGACATCGACGTACTGGGCGATTTCGCGGTTGATCTCCTGGGCCTTTTTCAAGCCGCCGATGGTTTTCCAAAGGGAAGGCCGGTAGTTGAGATCGTAGGAAATCATCGTGCCGTGTTTCTTGGCGGCCTTGACGGCTTCGACGGTCAGGGCCGCGGTCGTCGCGGACAACGCCGCGAAAATTCCGCCGGAGTGAAACCAGCGCACACCGAGCTTGCCGAAGATATGCTCCCAGTCGAAGTCGCCCGGCTTGAGCTGGCTCGCGGCGGTATTGCCCCGGTCGGGATTGCCGACCGCGCCTCGCACGCCGAAACCGCGCTCGGTGAAATTAAGCCCGTTGCGCACGGTGCGGCCAATGCCGTCGTCCTCGCGCCATTGGATGAAATCCGTGGCGACTCCGCCCTGCATGATGAAGTCCTCGACGAGGTGGCCGACTTCGTTGTCGACGAACGCGGTGGCGACGGCGGTTTTCAGGCCGAAGCATTTGCGCAGGCCGCGCGACGTATTGTATTCGCCGCCGCCCTCCCAGACCTTGAATTCGCGGGCGGTCCGGATCCGGCCCTCGCCGGGATCGAGGCGGAGCATGACTTCGCCGAGCGAGAGTTGGTCAAAGGCGCAGGTGTTGGCGGGCTTGAGGGTGAGGCTCATGAGGAATGAAGGGGAATTTTGAATGTGGAACTCAGGAAATCAGGAAACAAACCTCCGAGCTCCGTTCCTGAGTTCCTGAGTTCCACATAAAAGAAAAATCAGATCACGACGGTTTTGAACGACTCCGTCTTCCACAGCGGCTGTCTCGCTTCGGTCGCGAGTTCGTTGAAGGCATCGATTTCCGCCTTGGTGAAAAGGAGGCCGCCCGCTTTTGCGGTGTGTTTGGCCCACTCGGCTTCGAGCTGGCCGGGGAGCATGGCCTTTTCGTTGCCGTGGGCCAGCACGTCCTCGATCACGGCCTTGACGTTCTGCTGCTGATTGCGGCCCTTGGCGAAGGCGCCCGCGTTGATCGCATCGGGATGGATGACCTGGAAGAAAAACGCGCAGCCATGTTTTTCCGTTGGCTCGCGATCCCAGCGGTTGCGCAACGTGGGGAGAGAGCCGCCGATGAAGCCGGCGACGATTTCGTTGATGAGGGAGAGGCCGTAGCCCTTGTGGGCGCCGAACGGGAGGAGCGATGTCGCCAGGTGCGGATCGGTCGTGGGATTTCCGTCCTTGTCGACCGCGGCGAGCGGGGGCAGCGCTTTGCCTTCCCGCCGGAATTGCTGCACGCGGCCCATCGCCACCACGGAGGTCGCCCAGTCGATGACGATCGGGTAACCGATCGCGGCTGTGGTCGGGAAACCCCACGAGTGCGGATTGGTGCCGAGGGTGGGAAACTTGCCGCCAAACGGGACGACCTCGGCGAGCGAGGCGGTGCAGTTGGTATAGGCGATGTAGCCCCGCTGGGCGGCGTCCATCACATAACCGCCACCCCAGAGATAATGAAAGGCGTTGTCCACGGAAACGGTGCCGACGCCATACTGGTCGGCGAGCCGCGTGGCCTCGGCCATCGCGCGATAGGCGGTGGACTGGCCGAGCTTCTTGTTGGCATTCCAGATTTTCGCCGCGGCAAACCGCGAGGGTTTTTCCTCGATCTGCGCACCAGGCACGCAGCCCTTCGAACCCGAGCCAAAGGCATGATCGAGGTGGAGGGCCTTGATCCCGTTGTGGGTGCGGATGCCGTGGCGGGAGGCCTCGGCACAGAAACGCGCGCCTTCGCCGGCTTCGTCGGCGTGAAAACCGCGGTGGCGGTAGGCGGCTTCAATGAGAGCGTTGTGCTGCGACTCGGGAATGACGTAATAGGTATCGGGCATGGGGGTGGGGGAGGAGAGTAGCGAGTAGTGAGGAGCGGGTAGCGAGTAGGATTTGAGTAGCTTTGTCGTAGGTTGGAAATGCTCGCTCCTCGCTACGTGCTCCTCGCTCCTACTTCCGGATTCGCCTGCGCGATGGGTTTTTTGCCGGCGAGAAAAAGCGTCAGGTTTTCGACGGCGCAGCTCGCCTGGCGCTGCACGCTTTCGTGGGTGCGCGAGCCGATGTGCGGCGTGAGAATGACGTTGGGCAGGCCGAGCAACGGGTGATTCGCGGGGGGCGGCTCCTGGTCGAGGACATCGGCGGCGTACGCGAGGAGGTGCTTGCTGTTCAATGCGGCCACGAGAGCGTCCAACTCGACGATTTCACCGCGCGCGCAATTGACGATGACCGCGCCGCGGCGGAGCAGCTTGATATTCCTGGCATTGATCAGGTGCTTGGTCTGCGGGGTGAGCTTGGTGTGCAGCGACAAGAAGTCCGCCTGGCGGAGCAGGTCGTCGAAGTTCTCGACGCGGGTGATGTCGTGCCAGCGGGCGAAATCCTCATCCCAATAATTGCCGTAACCGATCACTTTCATGCCGAAAGCACGGGCGCGGACGGCCACTTCTTTTCCAATCCGCCCGAAGCCGACGATCGCGAGGGTTTTGCCGCAGATTTCACTGCCGGTGATCCGGGTCCACTGCCCCTTGGCGACATAGTTGGCTTCGGTGACGAGGTTGCGGACCGCGGCGAGCAGCAGCGCGAACGTATGTTCGGCGACGGTGGTGTGATTGACCCCGGGAGTGAAGAGGACGGGGACCTTGAGATCAGTGGCGGCGGTCACATCGATGCGGTCGAGCCCGATGCCGTATTTGCTGATGACCTTTAGGCGGGGCAGAGATTTTTGGATCACGGCCCGGGTGAGGGCATCGTCACCGCAGAGATAGGCGTCGAACTGCCCGGCGAGTTCCAGCATCCGGGCCTCGGAAAGCGGGCCGCGTTCGCGGACGAGTTCAAAGCCGGCCTTGGCCAGCAAATCATGGTGCACGCCAGGCGTATCTTGAAACGACGTGGTGGTGAGGAGAACGCGGGTCATGGGAGGATCTTAAAATCAAACCTGCGCGGCGGCGGCGACAAACTCTTTCGCTCGGGCGGTAATGGCAGCCCAATCCTTCGTCTTGAGCGCCGCGGGGGCCACCAGCGCGCTGCCCGCAGCTGTGGCGAAGGCCCCGGCTTTCAGAAATTCGCCGACGGTTTGGGGCGTGACTCCGCCGGTGGGCATCACTTCGACGTGGGGAAAAGGAGCCTTGAGCGACTTGATGTAGGCGGGGCCAAAGAATTCAGCGGGGAAAATCTTGATGACGTCGGCTCCCAGATCCCAGGCGGTGATCACTTCCGTGGGGGTAAGCGCGCCGCAAAGGATGGGAATCCCGAGTTCGCGGCAGACCGCGATGACGGCCGGACGGACGGCGGGTGTGACGATAAATTTGGCGCCGGCGGCGATGCCGGCCCGGGCCGTGGCGGCGTCGAGCACGGTGCCGAGGCCGAGCAGGATATGCGGAAGCTCGCGTGAAACCTGCGCGGTGAGATCCAGCGCCCCGGGCGTGGTCATGGTCAGCTCAAGGGTGTTGAGCCCACCCGCGGAAAGGGCGCGGGCGCAGTCGAGCAAGCTCGCCGGGCTGTCGGCCCGGATGAGGGCGATGACCTTCTCGGCCTTGATGCGTTGGAGGGTGTCGGTTTTGGACATGAGAGTGGAAGGAGGTTAAGCTTGGAGAGTGAACCGCTGTGCTGCGAAGAAACAGTCGAACGTTCAACGCTCAAGAGGCAGCTGGCTTTCCTTGAGCGTTCAGGGTTGAGCGTTAAAAGTTGAGTGTTGTTTGTGGGTACCCGGTCCGCGCCGGCGACAAATTTACCCGAGGAGTGCTATCGCGGGCCCGTGTAGCCGATGAGCTGGGAGAGTTCACCCGCGATCGTCCGGACCTTCTCTGCCATTTCCGGAATGCGCTCCTTGGTGAAGCGAACGGTGGAGGCGGTGATGCCGATGGCGGCGGCGACCTGGCCGTCGGCGTCGAAGACGGGCGCGGCGAGACAGCGCACGCCGGGATTGAACTCTTCGTTGTCGAGACTGAAGCCGCGTTTTTGGGTGAGCTCGATTTCGCGTTTGAGTTCGGCCAGGGTGGTGAGGGTCAGGGGAGTGCGTTGCGTCGGTCCCTCCTTGGCCAGTTCGCCCGCGCGCTGGGGATACAGATAGGTGAGAAAAATTTTTCCGGTCGAGGAACAGTGCAGTTCGGCGAGGAAGCCGGGGCGGGAGGCGGCGCGCAGGGGATGGGCGCTGTCCTGCACCGCGACAATCAAGGCGCGTGCATCACAAGGAATCGCGAGATGGGAGGTTTCGTCCGTCGTGTCCGTCAGTTTCTGGAGCAGGGGCAGAGCCAGCTCGCGAATTTCGGTGCCTGCCAGCGCGGCATTTCCGAGCTGGATCAGAATGGGACCGAGTTCAAACCGTCCGTCGTGCTTGCGCACCAATCCTTCGAGATGGAGCGTGGTCATGATCCGCAGGGTGGTCGTGACCGGGATGCGCAGCTCGCGTGCGAGTTCGGCGGCTTTCAGTCCGTTGGGATGGCGGCCGAGTAGTTTCAGGATGCGGCACGCGTTGCGCAGATTGGGGATGACGTAGCGCTCGTCGCTCGTGGGTGGATTCACCGTGGCGTTGACCGAGCGGGAGCGCGAAAGGGTGGTGGGCACGGAAGAAGGCGTCGGGGGTGGGTGGAACCGAATCCAGAGGGTGGAGGAGTTTTTGTCAGACGAACATTTTTTAATTGCCAAAAGTCATAATAGTCCAAATATGGAATACTGGTCCATTAGTGAACTGATATTCTTTTTGGTGTTCCCCTCCTTTTCCCCCATGCGCGAGGAAGGGGCGA
>CAMAPG010000035.1 GCA_945859965.1 Opitutus sp. GAS368
GTCGTTACGCCGGCCTCGGCCCGCAAGTCTTCAACCCTTTTCAATCTCTTTGACGTCGGCCCCCGCGCTCCAAACTCGGTAGCGCACTTCCACGCCCTCGGGCGCATAGACCACGATGGGCAAACGGCTATTGTAGCGAATGAGATAGGGTTCGCCACCCAGGGGGATAAACCGTTTCACCTTCGGTGCGTCCGGGTCGACTGCCATCCGGGTGCCGGCCATCGGCCCCAAATTGCTCACGTTGTAGCGTGGGAATCCCCAGCCAGCGATCGTTTCTTTCGCGATCTTGCCGCCGAAAAAATACCGATTTCCCGCATCCGTCTCCACCGTCTTTCCGATCAGTAGTTCCACCTGGAATGCAGATTCGTCTTCCTTGCTCGGCAAGGGCAAAACGTGCCGAACCATTCCCTGCTCGGCGGGTGGGAACGCCTTCATGTTGTCCGCTGCGTGAGCCGGCGCGAGGACGCCTAAGGACCAGGCCAGGGCGAAGACGAGCGTGTGAAGTCGATGGTTGAGAGATGTTCTCACGGTTATTTTCCCCCGCGCGATGCGGATGTTGAGCTCGGCATTGGTTGTGGCTTTTCCAAATTCCAGATAATGGTGAGGGGTCAGAACTGTTCTCGTCACTCGATCTCACCACCAAAGATAATTAATGTCCGGCAGCGGGCTAGCGACCCAATCCTTGACCTGATCGGGGAACGTGTAGAGCTCGGCATGCGTATCGCCAAAAAGAACGTTGAAGCTCCGTCGCGCGCCCCGATGCCACTGAGTTTGCTTGTTTTTCTGATCCCGGTTGCCGTGCCATGGCCAATCCGCCTGGATCAATTTTGTCGTCGGCCGAAGGGCCACTTCGCTCCCTTTGATCGATCGGTTCTCCTTGATGAGCGAGTCGCCCGTGACTTTTTTTACCCGGAAATTATCTCCAGCCCATTGCACGAGATAACTGGTTCCGTAGGCTTCGAAGCAGGTGCGAACGACGTTCGTCCCCACCCTGATCCCGCTCGTGAAGTTCAGAGAATCTCCCTTGTCGGACGGGCAGCGAAAGCTTTCCTCAGCCGGAACGTAAACGTTGAGCACCCGATTGCTCCACCCATATTTGTCGCTCTCGTAGGCGTTCATCCATCCCCGTCTCCCTCCGGCGGTAGACCAGGTGGGTTGGACGGGATAAGAATCATTATAGTCACCCACGTAGAGTTGAAAGCCGATGCCTTGTTGTTTTTGGTTATTGAGGCATTTAATGGATTGCGCCTTGGCCTTCGCTTTGGACAAGGCTGGCAAAAGCATCCCCGCAAGAATCGCAATAATGGCGATGACGACGAGGAGTTCGATCAAGGTGAAGCCGCCCGTGGCGGTGGGGTGCGAACCACGAGGCGCACTCGAGTCGAATTTTAAGAGGATCACGTTCGGTGAGAGTTAACCGTCTTAGGCTGGCGTTGAGGCGACAACCTTGCTCCGCCGACAGGGTGGGTCAATGCCAATTCTATTCTTCGCTTTGTCGGCGAGGAGGCGCCGATCTTGTTTGGATACGACGCGGCGGGTTGTCTGGCAGGAACCCTGAGCCTACGCTTTCGCAGCCAGCCGGGTGAGGCGCAGCTTCCCGTCGTGGTGAGTGGTGGCAATCTGGATGCCGTCCGAGTGAACACTCATGCCGCGCGCCGATTTCGGGAGGGGAAAGTTGTGGAATGGCTTGTCCTCGCCTTCATTCCAAAAGAGGAGAGCCCCTTTTAGTCCGCCGATGGCCGCAATGAGAAAACCCTGCGCGTGGCCGTACAGAGTCCATATGCGCTCATTCGGGTTCCCTTCGGTCACGTGCTGGCGGGCTATCTTCCCAGTTTCCCACTCGAAGCGAAGCGCGAGCGGTTCCTGCACGTTGCCAAGCGGATTGGTGCCCTTGTGCAGGCCGCCACCGATGAGCCACTTCGCGTCGAAGCTAAAGGCGAGCGAGCGGACCCCGCCGTAATGGACTTGCTGCCCACCCTCGTAGGTATGCAGCGCACCCGCGTCAAAGGTCCGAACCAACGCGCCATCGGCAATGCTCCACTGGCGGATTTTTCCATCCAAATCGCCCGCGAGCAGCCATTGCCCCGCGGGATGAAAGGCCAGGCTGTAGATGTCACGCTCGGCACCGGCGAATTCCCGCACCTTTTCTCCGTCGGCGACCTTCCACAAGCGGACAATGCGGTCGTTGCCGCCGCTCGCGAGCCATTTTCCGTCGGGACTGAGGGCGAGGGCGCGGATCCATCCCGTGTGCGCCTTCACGGCGCGCACCGGGGCGGATTCCGCGGGTGCGGCTGCCGACCACCAAAGGAGTTGATCATCGCCACCCGCGCTGATGAGCGTCTGGCCGTCCGGCGTGACAGCCAGATCGAACACCCACGAGTCGTGGGCGGTGAAGGCGGCACGCTTTCCTCCAGTAAGTTCCCACCGGTAGATGGAGCGATTCTCTGCCGTGGCGAAAACGAACTTCCCGGCTGGGTCGAACCGGCAGGCGATCAGCGGCACCTCGGCAGCGAGATCGCCGGAGAGGTGGGCGAGTTTCGGATCGGCTGGCATCAGGTGATCATTTCGTCGATGGGCTCGAAGGCCGGATCGGCCATCGGCATCTTTTGTCCGGCAACGGTGAAGTGCCCGGTGCTCTTCATGCCGAGCGCTCGGAGGTAGGTGTGAAAGAGATGGCCGCCATCGACCTGCCGATTCGAAACTTCCGTGCCGTTCGCATTCGTCGCGCCGATGAGAGCGCCGGGTTGGATGCGCGCGCCACCGAGGCAGATCGACCAAGCCTTGCTCCAATGGTCGCGGCCGTAGGTTTGATTGATGGTCGGGGTGCGGCCGAATTCGGAGAGCACGACGACGAGTGTGTGCTGGAGCAGCCCGCGCTCGGCCAGATCGGTGATGAGCGTGGCGAACGGCCCGTCGAATTCACTCACCTGCTCGAAGTGGAAATTGAAGTTTTCGCAGTGAGTGTCGTAGTTCGAATGCGTGACACGGACGTACGTGATGCCACGCTCGACCAGGCGACGGGCGAGCAGGCAGTGGCGCCCGAAGTCGTGCGAGCCGTAGCGCTCCTGATCCTTCTGGGATTCTTTGCTGACGTCGAAAACGTCCCGCTGCCGCATCAGCTCCAACCCCTGCTCGTAGCTCTGGGTGTACGCGTCCGACTGCGCCGTGCGACGGCGGAGAGCAAAGCGGTCGTTGACCTTGCGCCGGATGTCGTTGGCGCAGATCGACGCGTCCTCGATCAGCCCCGGCGGCCGCTCGGAGAATTGCGGCGGCTTTCCACCGCCCAGGGAGACGCTGCCGTATTTCGGCCCAAGATAGGCTGAGTCCGCGTTGCGTCCGCCCCCACCCCCGGGGGAAATGACGATATGCCCTGGCAACGCGCTGACACCGTCCCGGTCGGACGCCTTGGCAACGACCGCGCCGAGCGCCGGATATTCCTGAGCGGGCGATTTGGTCCGCCCCGTATCCATCACGTAAGCCCCCTTCCCGTGATCGTCTTCGTGCGTATTGATGCTGCGGATGAGCGCGAGCTGATGCATGACCTTCGCGGTCCTGGGCAGTAGTTCGGAAATGTGCAGGCCCGGCACCGAAGTCGGGATCGCGCGGAACGGTCCCCCCGTCAGCGTGCCCGGCTTGGGGTCCCAACTCTCCAGCTGTGAAAGCCCACCCGCCATATTGATGACGATCATCCGCTTCTCCTGCCGCGTCATTTCTGCCGCCATCGCCGGGGCCGTAAACATACCGAAGCCCGGCATGACCGCCGCCGCCCCCGCACCCGCGAGGGTGGTAAAGAAGCGCCGCCGGTTGAGGATGTGTTCGGCAGTGCCGCAGGCGTAGTCACAGGGTTTCATAAGGAGTGGCGGGTAGGGTCGGTTTAATGCGAAAAACGAAACTCAACGGACGTGATGAGCGCCCAGGCATAATCTGTCAGTGCTTCCGCCTTCTTTGCCGGCGGGCGTGCTCCGAGCGTGACGGCAAGTTCGGTGATCTCACCCTCGGCTGGCATCCGCGTGAGAGTTGAAAGATACAGCTCTTCCGCCATCCCCTTCGGATCCGGGATCGCGGCGACACGCTCGGCCAAGCCTGCCGCCCACGCCCGAACTACACCGCCATTTTCAAAATAGAGAGCCTGCTCCGGCGTCGCGAAGAAGTCCGTCTGCGGCTGTCCGGCCATACCGCCAAACGAGCGAACGAACTGGTCCTCGTGCCCGCGCAACTTATCACGAAAGAGCGTCTCGATGCCGGAGGTGCGCTCAGCCAACTTGGCGGGGTTCGACTTGTCCGCGTCGCACAGTTTGTTTTTCGCGTCCCACTCGGTCGTGGCGGCGGCGCGCTGCGGATCGAACTGGCCCGTCGCCTGCATGACCGACCAGCAGAGCTGCTCGGGCGCGAGCGGGAGCAGTTCATTCGCGGCAAAGGTTTGGCCCCAGGTCACTGCCAGCGCGTCCCGGGCTGCCGCGACCGGCGCCGCCGTTTCACTGGCCTTCGCCCGAGCGGTCTTCGCCGCCTCTTCAAGCTCGGGAAGCGGCATCAGCGCGGCGGCGAGGTCAGTCCTCGCCTTCTCGATCGCTGCCTTCGCATCGGCGAGTTGCTTCGCTGCCGCGTCCGACTTCGCCAGCGCGTCGCCCGCGCTTTTCTGGGTCACTTCGAGTTCCGCCGCCGCCGCATCGGCCCTGGCTTTCACGGCGGCCGTCGCGGCCTTCAATTCCGGGTCGTTGGGAAATCTCGACGCCGCCTCGGCAGCCTTCGCCGCCGCCTCGGCCAGCGCGGAGGCAGCCGGGCCCTTCGCGGTCATCCCCTCCTTCGCCTTCGTCAATTCAGCGACACGGGCATTCACGGCAGCCTCGAACGGTGCAAGGGTGGCCGGCGCGGAGGCAATTTCGCTGCGGAGACGGTCGGCGATCCGCTTCGCGGCGGCGAATGAACTCTCGGCCCTCTCGGCGGCCTCCCGCAGCGGGTTGTCGGCGACAACCGCGCCGGCAAGCACAACGGCGGCCTTCACTTGCGCGGCGAGCAGGGCGGCGTGCTTCGCCCGGGTTCGGTCAATCTCTTTGCGGGCTTCGATGGCGTCGAGTGCGACCTGATGGGGTACAATGCTCTTCGCCGCCTCCTCCGCTTGGGCCTTCGCCTCGGCGGCACTCTTCCGCGCTGCCGCCTGGACCACCGCCTTCGCCTCGGTGTCAGCTCGCTTTGCCGCCGCGTCCTTTTCGACCGCAGGCATCTCGTTTGCCGCTGCGTCGGCCTTCGTCTGGAAAGTCTTGGCTGCCGCGGCGAGTTCAGGAATGCCCCCCACCTTTCCGACCACGTCATTCACCTTCGCCGCCGCTTCGGTCAGGGATTTCAGAGCATCCCGCTTCGCCGCCAGCAGGTCCTCGGCCTTCTTCTGCTCGGCAGCCGCGGCATCCATGGCTTTGCCGGCCGCGGCCGCGGCGGCGTCTTGCTTCGTCTGCTCGGCCCTTAATGGTTCCGCCACACGCTGCGCATCGACGGTGGCTTTTCGGGCCTGGGCCACCTCGCCCTCGACCACCGCCAGAGCCGACGCGAGAGCCGCCGCCTGCTCTTCGAGCATCGGCAACGTCTCCACCGCCGCCCGCGCGAGATCCGCCCGCGGTTCGGGCACATCGAGCGTGCGCTGGAATGCCGCCGTGAGCGCCAGTTCGCGGATGAACGGGCGCATCGCGAATTTCATCCCCGCGATCTGCTCCCCCAGTAGATCGAGCAGCGCGGGGTTGGCGGGTGGATTGGCCGAGTGCTGCAAATCAAGCGGCTCCACCAACCCGCGGCCAAAGACCAGCGCCCAAAGCCGGTTGGCAATGTTTCGTCGGAATGCCAAGTGATGCCCGTCGCCGAGCGCTGCCGCCAGCATCGCCCGCCGGCTTTGCTTCGGGATGGGGCGCGTCTCTTTATCCTTCGGATTCGGTGGCACTGCCCACTCGCCAGACGACGATTCGACCAACTCGGCCTCGCCCGGCAGGCGCGGTTTCGTTTCGCCGCCGACCTTGGTGAAAACGGACAGATAAGTGGTCTCGCCCGTGGCTTGTTCTCCGACGAAGCCCGGCTTCTCCGCGTTGGGCCGGAACAAATAAGTCCGGCCGAAAAACGCCTGCAGGCCCGCGTAGTCGCGCTGCACATAATCGTCGATCCGTGGATGGTTGTGACATTGCGAGCAGCCGATGTCGCGACCGAGCAAGAGCCTCGCCGTGTCCCGAGTCAGGGCGTTCGGATCCGCCTCGCGTTCGAGCAGCCAGCGCGCGATGTGCCGCGTCTTTTCATCCGCACCATCGGCAGTGAGCAACTCCTGCACAAGCGTGTCCCACGGCTTGTTCGCGCGGAAAGATTCCTCGATCCATTCGCGCCACCGCACGGCTTTCGTGTGCGTCTCGCCGCGCCGCTCCATGAGCATCACGTCGAAGCGCACCGCCATCCATTTCGCAAACTGTGCGTCCGCCATCAGCGCGTCGACAAGCTTGGCGCGCTTGTCGCGTGCGGGGTCGGCAAGAAAAGCGCGCGCCCGGGCGGCTGTCGGGATCACCCCTTGGAGAGCGAGGGACGCTCGCCGCAGAAAATCCGCATCCGTCGCGATCGGTGCCTGTCCCTCGGGATGCGCCTGGGCGATCAACGCGTCGATCCGCGAATGCAGCGGCTCGTCCGCACGCAACGACACTGCGACGAGCAAGGTGACTGCGAAGGTCGCCACGACCCACTGGTTCGGACGCCGTGCGCGTCGGTCGTAATCTTCGGAGACCCGGTTTAACATGAGGCTAATCAAAGATTGACGGGCCACGGCGCTCGCGAGACCCGTGGCGTGAGCTATAGGGTTTCAAAGGCAAAGAATAAGATCTGTGAGCAGGGTCCGCCCCCCGTCTTGCGTTGTCAACGCCGCTTCTGAACGCTCGGGGTGCATCGGTGCCGGGATTCAAGCTAGCGGCAGACCGCTCTGCCGGGTAGTCTGCCCCGTGTGATTTCCAGAGTGCTACCGTACCTGCGGACGGCCCACGAGTTTCGCACCACGCACTGGTCGCTGGTGCTGGAAGCCGGTGCGGGAACCGAGGCTGGCCACTCCGCGCTGGAAACCCTCTGCCGCGCTTATTGGTATCCGCTCTACGCCTTTGTCCGGCGGCGTGGCTACGAACCAGCCGAAGCCGAAGATCTCACGCAGGAGTTTTTCACGCGGCTGCTGGCCGCCGGGGGATTGGTCAGGGCCGCTCCTGAAAAAGAGCGGTTCCGGACTTTCCTGCTCGCGTCCCTCAAGAATTTTCTCGCCAACGAATGGGACAAATCGCGGCGTTTAAAGCGCGGCCTCGGGATCGAGTTTCTGCGGTGGGATGAACTGGACGCCGAGGGCCGGTTCCGTCTGGATCCCGCGGCCCCGGCCGGCGACGAATCGCTGTTTGACCGGCAGTGGGCCGAGAAATTGGTCTCGGAGGTTTTGGCGCGCCTGCGGGCCGAAGCCGTGCGCGAATCCAGCGTGGCCCGTTTCGATGCGCTCAAAGCATTTCTCGTAACCGATGCGCCAGCCCGATACGCCGAAATCGGCGCCCAGCTCGGGCTGTCGGGGCCGGCCGTCAAATCCGCCATCCACCGCCTGCGCCGCCGTTACGCTGACCTTCTGCGCGCGGCGGTCGCGGACACTTTGAGTTCGTCGGACGATGTGGAGGCGGAGATCCGCTATCTCTTCGCGACCCTTTCGGCCTGAGCGTCGGCCACAGAATTTGCGAAACTTGCGGTCGCGAACGCTGTTGGAAATCGGATAGAATGATGAGCGACTTTTCTCCAACCGCCGTTGCTCCCGGCAATTGTCCGGCCTGCGGGAAGCCGCTCAAGTCCAGGGTTGCCGAGGGCCTGTGTGTCCGTTGCCTGTTGGGCAGCGCGCTCGAGCTCCCGGGAAGCGCGCCACAATCCGAGGGCGAAGACTCCCTGCTCGGCTCGCTGCTCGCGGGAAAGACCGTCGGGGGCTATCAGCTCGTCGGCACCATTGCCAGCGGTGGCATGGGCACTGTCTTCAAAGCCCGCCAGCGCCATCCCGATCGCCTGGTTGCGCTCAAGGTCATTTCGGCGGGCGAACTCGCCACGCGCGCCATGGTCGAGCGTTTCCACACGGAAGCCCTGGCCGCCGCCCGGCTCGACCACCCGAATATCGTGCCCATCTTCGAGGTGGGTCAGGACCAGGGCTGGCATTACTTCTCCATGCAATTCGTCGAAGGCCGGACGTTGGCCGACCGGATTCTGGATGGCGCCCCGCAACCGCGCGCCGCGGTCGAGGTGCTGTTAAAGGTCGCGCGCGCCGTCGAGCACGCCCACCAACGAGGCATCCTCCACCGCGACCTGAAGCCGACGAACATCCTGCTCGACGCTCAGGGCGAGCCGTACCTGACGGACTTCGGCCTGGCGAAGGTGCTGGAGCAGGACAGCGACCTGACGCACAGCGGCGCGGTGCTGGGCACGCCGGCCTATATGTCGCCGGAGCAGGCCGCCGGCCGCAGCCGCGATATCACCACGGCGACCGATGTGTATGGGCTCGGGGCGATTTTCTACGAACTGCTCAGCGGCCGGCCGCCGTTCCGCGCGGCGAGCACGCCAGCCTTGTTGCGCATGATCGCGGAAGACGAGGCAGTATTCAGTGGTCAGTATTCAGTGGTCAGTGAAGACACAACGACTTCCCGCACTGATCACTGTTCACTAAATACTGATTACTCCGCAGCCACCGCCACCGACCGTGACCTCCAAGTGATCTGCCTCAAGTGCCTGGAGAAGGAGCCGGCGAAGCGTTACGCGACGGCGGGCGCGCTGGCCGACGAGCTGGCGCGCTGGCTGCGCCATGAACCGATCCTCGCGCGGCCAGTGGGATCATGGGAGCGTGCGGTCAAGTGGACGCGCCGCAACCGCGCCCGGGCAGCATTCTTCGCCACAGTCATCCTCGCGAGCCTCGTCCTGACCGTCGTGTCGCTCCTCTTCAACGTCCGGCTCAACCGCGCCCGCGAGGAAGCACAACGCAACGCCGCTGAAGCCCGCGCGCAACTGTTCCGGGACCACCTCAGCCAGGCTAGCCGGTTGATCGAAGGCGACGACGCCTTCTTTGGCGCGTTGTGGGCGGCGGCGGCCTTGAAAGAAGCCGGACCCGACGAAGCGGCCCGCCAGCGCGCCCGCGACCGGTTGCAGCTCACTTTCCAGTTCGCGCCCCGTCTGTTGCGTTTGCTGGTCCTCGACCCGATGCCGACCTCGGTGCGCTTCGGTCCCGATGGAAAGTCGCTGCGCCTCGAAGGCCCGACCCACTCGCTGCGGATCTGGGCTCTCGCGGCCGACACAGTCACCCAGGTGCCCGACGAGGCTTTGATGCCGATTCCGCAGACAGCGCCGCCATCCTGGCTGGCGGGATCCGAACGGCAGGAGTCCTTCGTGTTCAGCCCGGACGGCGCGACGGTGGCGACCGTCGGCGTGGATTACGCCGTGCGGCTGCGTCGGGCGGGCGATGGCCGCGTGCTGCATCCCCTGCTCCACCACGCGGCAAGCGTGGTCGCGATGGCCTTCAGTTCCGATGGCCGGTTCCTCGCCACGGTTTCCTCCGACCTCACGGCGCGGGTCTGGGATCTTGCGGGACCGGTCGCGCCCGCGTTCACCAACACGTTGCCGGTCACGCGCCCGGCGTTCAGCCCCGATGGCGCGAGAATCTTGGCCGTGATCGGCACGAACACCTTCCGCTTATGCGACGCCTTCACCGGAGCGGTCCTGTCAGACTCGCTCGACGCCGGGGGCAAGGTTGCCTCGGCCGCTTTCGAGCGGATCGGCGGGCACTTTGCGACGGCTACGGACCGCGGACTCATCCGGGTCTGGGATTCGACATCGCTGCGGCGCGTGGCGGAGCTGCCGGCGGAAGGCCCGTTTCTCTCGCTCGAATTCAGTCCTGATGGCCAGACGCTGGCGGCTGCGAACTACGGTGGCCGGGCCTGGGTCTGGCGTTGGGCAGAGTCTGGCGAAGCCCGGGAAATCGCGGGAGGTGCGGGGGCGCGGCGCATCGAATGGAGCCCGGACGGCACGCTGTTCCTCATTGTCGGCGAAGGAGGCGTCCAGCTCTGGTCCGCGACCGAACTGCGGCCCCTCGACCAGCCGATGCTGCTGGCATTGTATGGCTTCACGGCGCGGTTTAATCCCCAGGGCAACCTCGTGTTCGCCTCGTTCCAGCAACAGAAGGGCGAGCCAGGGGCGGCCCAGGTGCTGGCCGTGCCCTCGCTGGCGTCCGTGGGTGCGCCAGTGTTGCACGGCGACGGCGTGCGCGATGTGCGATTCACGCCGGACGGGCGGTTCGTGGTCAGCTCGGGCGCGGACAGCGTGATCCGGGTGCGACATCCGGCCACCGGCCTGCCCGCGCTGCCGGTGATGCACCACCCGGCAGCGGTGAACAATACGGGCTTCTCCTCGGACCAGCGCTGGCTCGTGTCGTGTGGGGTGGGCGGCGTCGTGCGCTTTTGGGAAATGGCCTCAGGCCAAATCCTGGCGCCCACGCTGCACTTGCCGGCCGAGTTGTACGAAGCCGCGCTCTCCGTCTCGAACCGGTCGCTCGTGGTGCGCGGAGCGCTCGACTTCAGTTGGCTGCTCCCGCTGAAATGGCCCGACTTGGCGGACCGCGACTGGGCCGACTGGGTCGTGCTGGCTTCCGGTCACTCCCGCGATGCCGTGGGCGGCATCAACGCCGTCGCCGCCCCGGAACTCGCACGGCGGCTCAACGACCAGCGCCAGCGCCGGCCGCAGGACTTCGCTTGGCCCGGCGACTCCGCCCTTTGGCACGGGCAGCAAGCGGCGTTCGCGCGTCACCACCAGGACTGGCGCGCCGCCGTGTTCCACTTCGAGCGGCTGGCCAAGCTGCGTCCGGATGATGCGGAGGTGGCCGACCGGTTGCGCGCCGCGAAAGCCAAGATCGAGGAGTGACGCCAAAATAAATATTCACCTCCCGCGAAACTTGTCTCCAGGGACGCTTTAGGAACCGGATGAATGAAGACCTTTTCATGGTTCCGAGCCGGCCTCACCGCCGGGTTGCTCTGGGCGGGCACCCACGCCTGCCACGCCGGGCAGTATTTTCAGGACTTCAGCGGCTCCTCCGTCGGAGCCACCAGCTTCGGCGACGGCTCGACGCTTTACAGCACGTCATTGGGCACGGTCGCTGCCGTGCAGGACGCCACCTTCAAGGAACTCGCGCTGACCGCTTCCGGCACCGCCAACGTCCACTCGGCGTTTCTGCTGCCGGACCTGGACCCGGGCACCCCGGTCCTGGCGTTCTCGGCGAAGTGGAATTCACAGGTCTATGGCAATTTCCCCAATGCGGCCGACGGGTTCTCCTTCACGTTCGGACCGGTGGCCGGCCTGGATTTGGCGGGCGCGCCTTACGCGCGGGAAGAAGCCGGCTACAACGTCGGCCTGTGTCTCAGCGTGCAGACGGCCGCGGGTGGAACGCCCGGATTCTTTCTGAAGCTGGACGGCACGACCATCGCCTCGCAAACCTACGATCCCACGACCCAATGGGGCGTGAACAACGGGACGCGCCATTTCTTCGAGGTGGATTGGGATATTGTCACCGGGCTGACCGTGCGCGTGGACGGGCAGGCCATCTTCACCAACGTCGTCATCGCCCATGCGCCGCAGGCGGGGGACCGGTTCGTGTGGGCGGCGCGCTGCGGCGCTTTGAGCGAGGAGGTCCGGCTCGACAATCTGGTCGTGGTGACGGGCGGCAATCTCGTGGCCGCCAGCGTCGGCGCGCCACATTTTTTCACCAGCGAGCACCCGCCCACCTACCCGGCCGCGAATACGTTCGACGGGAATCCGGCCACGGCCTGGGTGTCCACGACTGCCTCGGCCAACGTCATCGGCGGCACGCTGGCCGCCACGCAGGCGGTGAGCGTCTATGTCCTGAACAATGGGACCTTGCCCGGCCCGGCCGCCGGACCGATCCCCGCCGGAGCCGTGCCCCCGGCGCTCTTCCAACTGGAAGGCAGCGCCGACGGCACAAGCTGGACGGCGTTTGGTAGCAGCACCGTGCGCTTTTTTGCCAATCAGGAGAGCCGCGCGTTCCTGGTGCCCGGCAGCACGCCGTTTCAAAAGTGGCAACTGAACATCCTGCTGAACGGGGTGGCGAACTCCGCAGGCTTCGGCACCGGCTTGGGCGAACTGCAGCTTCACGCGTTTCAACCGGCACCTTACGCCGCGCCGACGCTGACGGCTTCCGCCGCCGCATCGAACGTGCTTTCGCAGATTGCTTTCACGGCTAACATCGACACGCACTCGCTGGAGACCACGGTGGTGATGGAAGTGGGCACCACCGCGGCTTACGGCACGAGTGTCAGCGTCGTCCTCCCGGCGAGTGCGGGCGGAGCGGCGGATTTCACCGGTGCTGTCCCGATAGCTTTCGACCGCACGACCGCTCTGCATGGTCGCATCCGCGTGACCAACGCCGCCGGCACTGTCACCGGTCCGGACCTCACCTTCACGTCCGAAAGTTTTGCTCTCCGCGCCAGCCGGCGGTTGGGCAACATTTTCGTGGCCGCAACGGATTCCGCCGCCTGGCTGGATTTAGATGACGACGGAGCGCTGGATTTGGTGGCCATCGGCATTAACCCTGAGCTTAGCGGTGAAGTCGTCCTGGTTGCCGGTGCCATAAATTTGTGGAACCCGAAGACGTCGGGTATCGCCAATTGGCCCGGGGGTAACCTTAATGTTGCGGCCGGTTTGCGCGGATTCGTCACCAGCGGCGACCACAACAACGACAATATTCCTGATGTCGCTCTGGGGGGCGGCGATGCGGGCGACTTTTCGGTTGGCAACAACGGGTTTACTGCGATTGTCTGCGGAACCACGCCGCGCAGTCGTTTCCCCAGAACGGGTCTTTCAGTCCCCAGCAGCACCGGCTCGGCCGGAGACTATGACTTCGCCCGGTGCGTGCTCCGGGACTTCGATCACGACGGTAAGCAGGACATGCTGCTGACCGGCTACCAGGTCCTCGATTTATTGTATAACGTTCCCGGAACGGGTCCGTTTGCCAGGCTCTATCGCAACGTGTTTGCCGGCACGGTGTCCTCTGCCAATTATATTCTGGGCACTTGTGCGGTCCCTCCTATGGGCCATCGGGGCCTTTTTTCCTACGACCTGGGAGCGTTTTCCCTCTCGTCAGGGGATGTGGACGGGGACGGCTTTCCCGATGTGTATGCGTACGCCGACAAGCTGAGTCCCAACGACGGGAAATGGACGGTTTACCGCAACAATCATGAATTGGATTTTGATGTGCTGCAGAGTGGCCCGCCTCCCCCCGGCAGACTGATCTGGCATGGTGCCTCCAGCACCTGGGCGGACTTCAACGGCGACGGCCATGACGATGTGCTCGTCGCCGAAAGTTCCTATGACGTCGCCCGCACCCGCATCCTCCTGAACGACGGGGCGGGCAACCTGGTGGACAGCGGCATCGTGCTCCCGCAGTGGAATATCAGCAGCGTCGCCGCAGGCGACATCTTCAACCACGGGCGCAACGACATCGTCATGAGCGGACACAGCCTGGGTGATTTCGTCGCGCATGTGCAGGTGTTGCGCAATGAAGGCGACGGCACCTTCACTCCGTTCGAGTTCGGCTTCTACGGCATGCTCAGCAAGTCCGGCCAGGGAATCGCCCTGTCCGATTACGACAACGATGGCCGTTTGGACATCACTGTCGTGGGCGGTGTGCCCCGCACCAGATTCGCGCCATCCCAGGACTCCACTTCTCTCTACCGCAACCAGCTCGACATCGCCGCCAACCAACCGCCCGCCGCGCCCGGCGGCCTGAGCGCCGCAGTCGGCCCCGGCAAGGTGACCTTCGGCTGGGGCAATGCCACCGACGACATCACGCCCGCCAATCTTCTCACCTACAACCTCCGCGTTGGCACCACGCCCGGCGGCACGGACACCGTCAGTCCGCTGGCGAACGTGACCACCGGCTGGCGCAAGATCGCCGCGCCCGGCAACTGCGGGCATGTCTTTGGCACCTTCTATCGCTTCCCGCCCGGCACCTACTACTGGAGCATGCAAGCCGTGGATGGCGCGTTCGCCGGCGGCGCGTGGGCGACGGAAGGCTCCTTCACCGTGCCCGCCGTGCCCGAGGCTGTGGCCGACACGGTGACGCGGCCGGCGGGCCGGACGCTGAAGGTCCCCTTCACCACGCTGCTCGCCAACGACCACGCCCCGGCCGGCCCCGCCGTGACCGTGACCGCCGTGGACGCCACCTCGGCCGGCGGCGTGCCGGTGCAGTGGGTGGGGGGCATCCTGCTTTACTCGCCGGCCGCGAGCTTCAACGCCGATGACAGCTTCACCTACACGATCAGCGACGGCACCCACACCGCCACGGCCACGGTAAGCGTGACGGTGCTGGCCGCGCCCGAGACGCCGACACAGAACATCGTTTCCAGCGTGCTGACCGGCGGCGGTGTCTTGGAGATCAAGGCCGCGGGCATCCCCGGCCGGAGCTACCGGCTGCAGATCACCGGCAGCCTCACATCACCCGTTACCTGGACCAACCTCGGCGCGGTGCAGGTCGCGCCGGCCAACGGCCAGATGACGTTCACCGACGCCACACCCGCCGCGCCCGGCTTTTATCGTGTTAATCAAGTCACTCCATGAAATTAGTAAATTGAACATCTCCCACCCCCTTCGCCCCATGAGGACACTACCCTTTCTCACATTCTCGTTGCTGGCCTTGACCACCCAAGCTGCCGTCGTCATCAATTCCGGCACCCTCGGCACACCCATCCCCGACGACACGGACACCGGGCTCGTCCATTCCCTCGCCGTCGCCGACTCCTTCAGCGTCGGATCGGTCAGTGTGTCGCTGAACCTGAGCGTGCCAGGCGGCGATTATGGCTGGACCGGCGACCTCTACGCCTACCTCCAGCACGGCGCCGGCCTGAGCGTGCTGCTCAACCGACCCGGTCGCACCGACGGAGCCCCGCTCGGCTACGGCGACAACCAGTCGATCAACGTCAGCTTCACCGATGGCGCGGCCAACGGCGACGTCCACAACTACCGCCTCAACGTGACCGGTTCGGACGTGATCCCGTTGACCGGTCCGCTCACCGGCGCGTGGCAGCCGGACGGCCGGGCGACTGATCCCGCGATCTCGCTCACCGCCGACCCGCGCACCGCGCTGCTCGGCCAGTTCAACGGCCTCGACTCGGCAGGCACCTGGACGCTCTTCCTCGCCGACCTCTCCGGCGGAGGCCGGCTCCAGCTCGATAGTTGGGGCGTTGAGCTCAGTGCGTTCACCCCCGTGCCCGAACCGGAGACCGTGGGCTGTGTTGCGGCCGTCGCGCTGCTCGGCTTCGCCGCGTGGCGGCGACCGCGCCGGTGAGATGGTGATCAATCGAAAAGGGGTCAGTTCTGAACAAGGGGTCAATTCTTGGTTTTATTTAGTTTGGCTGCCCTTAAAGCATCTGGGCTAGGCAGACGAGTGGCTGATACCAAGAACTGGCCCCGCTTTGGCCCCGTTTTTGCGCCTTAAGTAAGCGCTATTCGGTACAGAGCCCTTAGCAGCTCACGCCAGCGTCACAGGTATCAATCCTAGGGCCGACGCTGCTTTGGTTTGATGAGCGTCGTGCGTGTGGATTTCCGCGAAGCCATGAAAGACAGCCGTGACAAGATGCAGGCAGTCCGCCGTTCGGAGAAACACGACGGCGGGCAGTGTGGCGTAGGTTTTCGCCGCCTGCTCCACGATCACACTGTCGAGCGGTGCCCATGACCAGTAGCCCCCGAGATCATCCCGGTTGAATTGGCGAAAAGCGGCATGAAATTCGCTCCGTGTCCACTTTTGCTCGCGCAGCCGCCGGTGAAAAACGCCCATCAGCTCGGCGCGAGCCAACTCGGACAGCACCACCCGGTCCTCCGCGTCGAGCCGCGCGCGCACGGCGGCGGAATCTTGCTCGGGGACGTAATACTTCGCCAGCGTGGACGTGTCGCAAAAAACCATGGTCAGCGGTCTCCGCGCACGGCATCAAGGTCGGCGAGGACACCGTGACCCGGCTTTTTCGCTAGCATCGCGGCGTAGGCAGGCAACAAAGTGCGCTGACGGCGTATGACCGGCATGTGCGGGCCCGCGAGAACAGCGACCAGCCGACCCCGGTCGGTGACGGGCAGGGGCGTCTTGGATTTGCCGGCACGGCGGACCCATTCGCCGGTTTTGGCGTGGAGTTGTTTAATCGAAATAGCGGCGGTGAACGGCATAGGTGTAACTGAGACACTTGCGGTCTTCTTGTCAAGCACGGCTCGGCTACCACCGATCTCAAATCGGAACCGATCGAAAAGTGACCAACGGTGTCCGTACGGCAACTTAAACTAGTTTTTAAAATACCGCCAGCTGCGTCGCAGTAGGCCGGTGGAATCGTTAGCATTGGGCTGCCGCGTTTCGCAATGGTAGAATCGCCCACCGAGGTTCTCGATGTCGACTCGCCGTTGCA
>CAMAPG010000036.1 GCA_945859965.1 Opitutus sp. GAS368
AGTATGCGGGCCGCGATGTGCTGCCCCTGTGGGTCGCCGACATGGATTTTCGTTCCCCCCCCGCCATCGTCGAGGCGCTACACCGGCGGGTGGACCACGGGATCTATGGTTATGCCCGCCCGGTGAAATCGACGGTGGACGCTGTGGTGAATGCGCTCACCGCGCGATACCAGTGGAAAATCGACCCGGCCTGGCTCGTTTGGCTGCCGGGTCTGGTGGTGGGGCTCAATGTCACCACCCAAGCCTTTGCCGCACCCGGGGAGGAAGTACTTTGTCTCACCCCGGTCTATCCGCCCTTCATGACCGCACCGCGCAACTCCGGGCGGGTGGCCATCACCGTGCCGCTGTCCCTCAATTCGCGCGCGAACCGCTGGGAGATCGATTGGGACGCACTCGAACGCGCCGTCACGCCGAAGACCAAGCTCTTTTTCCTCTGCAATCCGCACAACCCGATCGCCCGGGTCTTCCGTCGCGATGAACTCGTCCGCTTGGCCGAATTCTGCCTCCGACATGATCTGATTCTCTGCTCCGATGAGATTCATTGCGACCTGATCCTCGACCCCGCGCTGCCCCACATCACAAGCGGCACCCTTTCACCCGAGATCGCCGCGCGGAGCATTACGCTGATGGCGCCGAGCAAAACCTACAATGTGCCCGGCCTCGGAACGTCGCTGGCGATCATTCCCGATCCCGCGCTGCGGGCCCGTTTTGTCCGGGCCACTGCGGGCATTGTCGCGGAAGTCACGGTCTTCGGTTACACGGCCTGCGAAGCCGCCTACCGTGACAGCGAACCGTGGCGCCAGGCACTCCTCGCCTATCTCCGCAGCAACCGGGACCATTTGCTGGATTTTATCGCCCGCAACCTCCCGGGAGTGCGGTTGGAAGCCCCGATCGAGGCGACCTATCTCGCCTGGCTCAATGTGACCGCGCTTGGATTGGACGATCCCGCGGCGCACTTTGAACAACACGGCGTGGGCCTGAGCGACGGGGTCTATTTCGGCGCGCCCAAGGGCCACTACGTCCGCCTCAACTTCGGCTGTGCGCGATCCACCCTCGACGAGGCGCTGCAACGGATGAAGGCGGCACTCGTAGGCCGGCCCCTCAAGCCGGCAGGCCCGGCCTGAACAGGCTGAACGTCTGTGACGGGTTTCCCGCTCAGGCTCCAGATCGGCTCTCGCGAATAGCCGCCATCAGCATCGCTGCGGTCAGCGGCTTTGACAACGGACGCACCGGCGGGCCCGCGATGGGCAGTTTTTTCAACGCTTCTTCGTCCATCACTCCGCTCATCGCAATGATGGGCAAATTGGGATCGCGCTTCCGGAGCTCGATGATGATTTCACCGCCGCTCAATCCCGGCAGCATCATATCGGTGATTGCCAGAAAGCTGGTTGTGCACCGCCCAGAAGGCCCCGACTTGTTTGACCGCCTGGATAAAGGCCTCGAAGTCGACGGGTTTGACGACGTAGGAATTTGTCCCGAGCTGATAGCTCCGCACAATATCATGCTCTTCCCGCGAAGAGGTGAGCATGACCACCGGGATCAGCGCGCAAGTCCGGATCCTGCCGGATGGTTTTCAGCACCTCGAGGCCGTCGACCTTGGGCATTTTCAGGTCGACCAGCACCACCACGGGATTGCCGGGAGGGCGGCATTGGAAACGACCGCGGGCATAGAGATACTCAATGGCCTCCTCTCCATCCGAGACCACGACCACCTCGTTGGCCAGGTTGTACTCCGCCAGCGCGGCCAGGGTCATTTCCACGTTCACAGTTGAGTCGCTGGCTTACGCTTCTTTCAAATTTTCAATGTCTTCCAAGTCTCCCGAACCAAGTTGACTGAAAATTTCTCTCCCCGCCTTTGACCGTAAAGTCAAAGGTTTCAGCCTCGCCAACTTACTGGTAAAGCACTGCACGGCGCAATTTCAGACGCAGGCCCAATAATTGGCAAAGAAAGAGTTTCCTCATTATTGGCCGCGACAACCACCCAGTTGCGAATGCCCGCTAAAACCTGATTTCTGGCGGCTTTCGTCACTTGTCGGCACGCATTCGCTGCCCAAGCTGTCCCCAGATGCAGCTCGGTCCCTACACGCTTTCCTCAAATCTGTTCCTGTCTCCGCTGGCGGGCTACACCAACCTGCCCATGCGGCTGACCGTCCGGGAGCTCGGGGGGTTGGGTTGGGCCACCACCGATCTCGTCAACGCCCGGTCCTTGCTCGAACGCAATCCCACTGCCCTCAAACTGGTGGCCTCTTCAGCCGAGGACCGGCCGATGGCCATTCAGCTCTTCGGCAGTGTGCCCGAGGAAATGCGCGATGCCGCCGTCGTCTGTCAGGAACTCGGAGCGCAGGCCGTCGATATCAACATGGGCTGCCCGGTCAAAAAAGTCGTCAAGATCGGCGGCGGTTCCGCGATGATGACCGAGCTGGTCGGAACCGCGCGGCTCGTTCGGGGCATGATCGAAGCGGTAAAAATTCCCATCACCGCCAAGATGCGCCTCGGCTGGGATGATGACAATCTCACCGCGCCCGATCTCGCGCGCGTGCTGGAGGACACCGGCGTCGCGGCAATTTTTGTCCATGGCCGCACCCGCGCCCAGGGATTTTCCGGCACGGTCAATCTCGCGGGCATTCGCTCCGTGGTCGCCGCGGTGAAAAAAATTCCCGTCATCGGCAACGGTGACATCACCACCCCGGTCGCCGCGAAACACATGCGCGACGAAACCGGTTGCGCCGGTGTGAGCATCGGCCGCGGCGCATTTTACGATCCGTGGATTTTTCACCGGACGAATCACTATCTGCGGACCGGCGAACTTCTGCCCGAGCCTGATTTCGCGGAACGCGTCCGCGTGCTGCGGCGCCACTTCGAGCGGTACTGCGAATTTTATGGCGAAGCCCACGGCGCGCGGCTTTTCCGCAAAGTCGCCCCGTGGTATGCCAAGCGCTTCGGCCCGGCCAAGCCGTTCAAGCACCGCATGATCACCATCACTTCGCGGGCCGACTTCGAGGCGGCACTGACGGAATACAGCGCCTGGCGCGCCCAATTCTGCGATGAACAAGGAAATCTTCTGCCCAAATTCCAGCCGGCCCCGATGGTCGCCTCGTTCATGCGCGAGCCCGGCGAAGCCGATGTTTTCGGCCGCGAGTCCATTCCCGTGCCGAAAGGGCCGGTCGACGTCTGGTAATCGCCGGGCCGGCGGATTGAGCCTCGTCGCCTCTTCGATTTAAATTGGGCCTCTGATTCCCCAATCGGGTTAGGCCACGAAAGAACATAAGATTCCGGGGCTCCGACTCGACTCTCCCGCGCGCTTATAAGCGCAATGGGGACCCTTCCGCAGCCCCTGAAACTTTGTGTTCTTTCGTGGCCAAAAATTCCGGGATTTGGATTTGGCAGCGGCGGCGACGTTATCCTGGCGTCGATTTAAATCGAAAAAACGCTAGTACCGCCGCGAAACAGTCGCGCCGGTCTTGTCCTTGAAGATGATCTCCTTCGTTTCGGAATTGATCCCTTCAAAGACGGCGCCCAACCCTTCGTCGACCATTTGTCCCACGCGCACGGTGCGCCCATTGATGAGTGCGCGAGGGGTTGCTCCCTGAAAAATGCCGCTGATCTTGGCGTTCGCCACCCAGGAACGGAAGGCGGGGCTGGCATCAACCGTGGAATTCAGGTCGGACGTCGTAGCCGAGATTCCCGGAGCGATGGGGGTCGTCGCGGTGAGCGCAGGGGGCTTGGTGGCCGGAGTCGTCAAATTTCCCGAAGTCGCTTCCTCGCCCGAAACGCCAGCTACAGGGCGGACCAATTCCTTTTCGTGCCCCGCGACCACGGATTTCGCTTTCTCCACCATTTTCCCCGGCACGGAGACGGCTCCGGCCGCAGGTGGCGTGACGTTGGTGGCCGCAGGCGGGGCTTTTTTCGGGACCACGGCCTTTCTGACGACGGGTGGTGGTGGCGGCGGCGGACTCAAAAACCGAGAGAGAACAAAGATAATAGCGCACACCACGATGACCCCCAACGCCGCAAGAGCCCCGAGCATTTTGGGGCTGAACCGGCGACGGCGCGGAGCCGGAGGGATCGGCAAAGGCGCGGGCGCTTCGTCCACGCCCTCGGGCGCACGGACGTGAGGAATCTTCGGTTTCGCCGGTTCTCCGGTGACCCCAGTCGGCAATGGCTCGGCCGCCCCTTCGGGTGCTGGCGGCAAACCTTCAGCGACTGCTGGCGGCGGAGCCGGCACCGGTGCCGCGGAAACCACGGGCATGGTCGGGGCAGGTTCCGGGCCTTTCGGCTTGAGCTTGAACTTGCCGGGTTCCGCGGGCGCAGAGCCAGTGGAGGGAACGGGTGGGACAATGGCCGGCGGCGGAGTGGGTGCCACCACTTCCGCGGGAGCTGCGGCCGCAGGTGCCGGGCTGGGCTCCGCCTTGGCCGCTGATTCAACCGCCAGGCGCGGTTTCAACCGCGGCTTTTCTTCGGCCGGAGAAGCTGATTCGGGCGGAACTGGAGGAGTCGCGGGAGGCGTGGATGCCGCCGGCGCACTTGGCTCGGCGCTCGTAAGCTTGGGCCGAAGCCGGATTTTTACCGGTTCCGCATCAGTCGGCGCCGGCGGGACAACGGGGGACGACCCGGAAACCGGACCAGCCGGCGCTGGCGCTGGCGGAGCCGGGTCTGCAGGCACACCCTCCGGCTTCAAGCGGGGCTTGAGGCGCAAGGGAGAGGGTTCGTCGCTCATACGGGATCACCAAAGCAAGTTCCCGGGCAACGCGAAACCAAAAAGATTCACTCGCGGTTACATTCCGCGTCTTTTACGGTCTACTCGTAATCTTACCATGAAACGACTTGGCGTGATTTGTCTCACTATGTGCTGCCTCGGACTCGCAACCGGGTGCATGTTTTCCAAAAAAACGGCGAAAAAATCGGAGGGCCCAGCCACCGTCGCCGAGATGGAGCAGGATTTCCGGCACCGCTGGATCGAGAAACGGACCGCGGAACTGACGTCGCCAACGGTGACCGCCGATGCGGCGCGCACCAAGGCAACCGAGGAATTTCAGGTGCGTTACGGCTTCACCAACGCCGGCAAACCTTGAGCGGGTGCGCGCAAAATGCGCGCGGACAGGCTCCCCGCCCGGCGGGTCATTTCTTCTTTTTCTTGGAGGTCGGAGCAGGCGCCGGCGTGGCCGGTTCGTCCGCCGGCTTGATGCCGATCATTTCGATTTCGAAAACCAATGTCGCCCGCCGGCCGATGCGGGGTGGATCACCCCGGGTGCCATACCCGAGTTCATACGGAATGATCAGCAGCATCTTGCTGCCGCGATTCATCCGCTTGAGACCTTGGTCCCAACCCTCGATCACCGCGCTGCGACCAAGCCGAAACGTCAGCGGATGATTGCGGTCCTGCTGTTCGTCGAATATTTTGCCGTTCAACACCGCGCCGCGATAGAGCACGCTCACCAAATCTCCCGGCTTCGCCGTGGGGCCCTCGCCTTCCTTGAGAACCGTGTAGCGCAGGCCAGTGCTGGTTTTTTTGGCGTCCGGCCACTGCTTTTCGACGATCGCCAGGTCTTCCGGGGAGAGCTTTTCCCGTTGCGCCTGCAGCGCGAGGGGAGCGAACAAAGCGGCCAGCCACAGAAGGGAAATTCGAAGACGCATGCCGGAGGTTAGAAGGGAGGGTCGGACCCGCACAATGGAAAATCGTCGGCCGCCCTCCGCCTATTTGCGAACCTGCATCGCTTCGTGCCGGGCCACGAGCGCCATGGCGCTGCGAAGCAAAGTCTTGCCCGGCTCCATGCGATGCCAAGGCGAGGCCCCGGATGGATGAGGCAGCGGAATGCAATCGACCGCGTGACCGCGATATTCGATGCGAAAACTTTTTCCAATGACCTCGTTCAACGGGGCCAGCGGCAGGAACTGGCTGATCGCGAGTTTGCCGACGGGAAGAACCAAAGCCGGCCGCAGGAGCGCGAACTCCCGTTCCATCCACGTGGCACAATTCGCGATTTCGTCAGGCGCAGGCACGCGATCGCCGCCCTCCGGACGCTTGCCGGGAAAACAACGGCACACCGCGGCGAAATAGATCCGGTCGCGAACCTCGTCCTCGGTCCAGCCCAGGCCTTCGTTGAACCATTTGAAAAGCGTCTTGCCCGCCGTCCACGCAAAAGGCCGGCCGAACTTGGGCTCCTTGTCGCCGGGAGCCTGGCCGACCAGAACCACGCGACTGGCGACGGGCCGCCCCACGACGACCGGCTTGTGCATGCGCGGGCAGCGCAGGCACGCACGCAATTCGGCCAGATGAGTTTCGACGGAAAGTGCAGGAGAAGGCATGCAAGACGGACCGGTTGAGACCGGCCCGCGGGATCACACTGTGGCGGGCGGAGTAACCGCCGCTACCAAAAACATCCGGACGCGGCCGGATTTTCCCGGACGCGACTGACGTCAGTTTACGCGTAACCGCGCGCCGGAAAGCTCGGGCAAACTTAACCGTTGCGCCGCCGATTGGCGCCGAAATGGCTCCAGCCGCCGCCGCCCTGTTGCGCCCGCTGGCCGGAATGGCCGCGACCGCGTTGGGGGGCCGGCTGCGAAGGCCGGGAGACGAAAGGCTGGTAAGGAAAGCCCTCGAGACGCAGCTCGGGAATTTTCTGCCCGATGAACCGCTGGATATCGCGGATATCGCCGGCATTTTCGGGGGTGACCAGTGTGAAGGCATCACCCACCGCTTGGGCCCGGCCGGTGCGGCCGATGCGATGGACATAATCCTCCGGCTTCTCCGGCACATCGTAATTGATGACGTGGGAAACTCCCGCGACATCAATCCCGCGCGCCGCGATATCGGTGGCGACCATGACCTCGTACTTGCCACTCTTGAAACCGGCGAGCGCTTCAATGCGCTGGTTCTGCGAGCGATTGGCGTGCAGCACCGCGACGGAGTGATTGGCGGCCTTGAGCTTGCGGGCGATTTTGTCGGCGCCGTGTTTCGTCCGGGAAAAAACCAGAATGCTGTCGAAATCGGTTTTCGCGAGCAAGGCGAGCAGGAGGTCGAACTTCTGCTCCTGCACCACGGGATAAAGCGCGTGCGTGACCGATTGGGTGACCGAACGGCTGACGCCGACTTCAACCTTCGCGGGATCGCGGAGGGCAAACGACGCAATCGCCTGGATCTCCGGCGGCACTGTGGCGGAGAAAAACAGCGTCTGTCGCTCGCGCGGACAACGGCCGACGATGTCCTTCACCACGGGCAGAAAGCCCATGTCGAGCATGCGGTCGACTTCATCCAGCACGAGGATGGTGATGTCGCGCAGATTGATCGTGCCTTCCTTGAGATAGTCCATGAGGCGACCGGGTGTGGCGACGATGATGTCCACCCCGCGCTTCAATTCGGTGCGTTGATGACCATAACCGACCCCGCCGAAAATCGCGACGGTCCGGAGGTCGGTGAAGCGGGCGAAATCGCGGAAGGCGGTTTCGACTTGGGCGGCGAGTTCGCGCGTGGGCTCGAGGACGAGGACGCGGGCGCGGCCATGGGCGCCGAGGCGGCAAAGAATGGGCAGCGCGAAGGCGGCTGTTTTGCCGGTGCCCGTTTGGGCGGAAGCAATCAGGTCGCGACCGGAGAGGACCGCAGGAATGGCCCGGAGTTGGATGGGCGTGGGATCCTTGTAACCGGCGGCCTGCACGCCGCGAAGAACGGAATCAGTGAGTTGTAGAGCTTTAAAAGGCATGAGAAAAAAAGTTGGAGGGTAGAGTAAATCGTCCCGGTGAGCCGTGGACGGCACGACACGTCGGAATGACGGCCCTACCCTGCGACTCGAAAAATAAAAAAGGGACGGAGCCCCGGAGGAGCTCCGTCCCTGGAAAATCGGTACGTTAGAACCGAGTCGGATTAGTAACGGCGCTCGCCACGGTCACGGCCACCGCCGCGATCACCGCCGCCACCGCCACCACCGAAGCCACGGCCACCGCCGCCGAAGCCGCCACCTGGACGCTCTTCCTTCGGACGGGCCTCATTGACGGTCAGAGCGCGACCACCGAGGTCAACGCCATTCAGCTTTTCAGCTGCGACTTTGGCTTCTTCAGCCGTACCCATGGTGACGAACGCGAAGCCACGTGGGCGACCGGTCATCTTGTCCATAGCGACGTAAACGTCAGTAACGGAACCGAATTGGCCGAAGGCCGTGCGGAGTTCGTCTTCAGTCGTTTTGAACGACATGTTGCCGACGTAGAGTTTAGAATTGCTCATGTGATAATTTCGTAGATCCACCGTCCGCTGCCAGTTCCGTTCCCACCGTGGGTTTCGAAATCATCACTTAAGCCTACGCTCAGCCAACGACTCACCAGATCCTGTCACCTAACGCTTTCTCTAACGACAGCATTGTAAAAGGCAGAAGCAGGCGGTGAACGCAAGGTTAATTAAGGGGGTCGGATTTTTGGAAAAACCAACCTCAATCGAACAACTGGTCCATCAGGCGCCGATCGCGTTTGGTCGGGCGACCGCTGCCTTTTTCCCGCGCCATCACTTGCTGCAGCCGATGGATCCGGGCCTTTTCAAATTCCCCCGCCGGAGTCAGGTCTTCGCAAAACTCCTGCACCCGGGGGGCACCCATGCGGGCCAACGGCACGGCCCGCACGCGCAGGGTGCGAGTGATTATTCCCTGCTGCACCTCGATCAGGTCCTGAACGCGGACCTCCCGCGCGGGTTTGGCCGGCTGGCCATTGACCTCCACGTTGCCGGCGCGACAGGCATCCGTCGCCAAGGCGCGGGTTTTAAACAGGCGAACCGCCCAAAGCCACTTATCAAGGCGGCTGCAATCGGCGGAGCTCATTCCGTAACAACAAAAAAGTCGTGGGCCAGAAGCCCGCGACCGATAAAGCGACGGCTTCGAATCATTACTTTTTCTTTAGCGCGCCGAATTCCGTCTTCATCCACTCATTCAACATTTCCTTTTCGTAAAGCAGGGGATCGCTGCGATCGAGGGTCACCAAGGTATCGAAGGTCATATTCCTGAGTTTCTGGCCCTCCTTCTTCACCACGGCGCCATTGGGTGCGGTGAGTTGGTACGAGAGGTCCATGCGTGGCGGATAATTTGACCGGACAATGCGGACTTCCGACGCGCCCGTGCGCCAGGGCTCGAACTCCCCGGCGAGGTCGATCTCGGTAAAGGTCACGACCAGCTTGTAGCCTTCCGGAAGGTAGTTCTTGGCGGTCTGCTTTTGAATGTACTCGCGGATCTCCAGGAGAATGTTCTCCCGACCTTTGTCGGAACCGATGACGTCATCTTTGACATCCGTAAACTTCTCCGGCGTGGAAAAATTGACTTCGATGGGGGATGGCTGGGAGGACGCGGGGGCGGCGGCGCGGACGGTGCCTGCGGCTGCGAACAGACCGAAAACCGAGGCGAAGAGCAGCAAATGTGAGGTTTTCATTGGGGAATGTGACCCAAGGTAACACAAAAGGTTTCTTTGCCAACTTCTCCCGGACAAGAAACCGGCACAGGTAAAAAAGCGCCGGCTTTCTCGCAAAAAAGGAAAGTCGCCTCATGCTGCGATCGTGAAAGCCCCCGCCCAGTTTCCCGACGAACAAACGGATGCGGGCGAATTTGTCCGCCAGGAGGATGCGTTTCGCGGCTTGATCTCCCACGACGGCTCAACCGCCTACCCGGCCACACCGGGCCGCTACCATCTCTATGTCTCCCTCGCCTGCCCTTGGGCCCATCGCACCTTGATCGTGCGTCACTTAAAGGGGCTCGACGAAATCGTCGGGGTCACCGTGGTGAATCCGGTCCGCGACGAGCGCGGCTGGGCGTTTGGCGACGGTCCCGGGTATTCCGCCGATCCGATCAATCATTTTCAATTTCTGAGCGAGGCCTACCTCGCCACCGATCCGCAGTATCGCGGACGTTTTACCGTCCCCGTGCTGTGGGACCGGAAATCGCGGAAAATCGTCAACAATTCCGAGGACGATATCTGCCACATGTTCAATTCCAGCTTCAGCCGCCTCGTCCCTTCCGCGATCGATCTTTTTCCAAGCGTCATCGAAAGCGAGCACGCGCGCCTGGCCCAGGAAATCTACACGCACGTCAACAACGGCGTCTACCAGGCGGGTTTCGCGACGACCCAGGCCGCTTACCAAACCGCCTGCCGCGCGGTGTTTGCCGCGCTCGACGATTTCGAGCAGCGCCTCGCGACCCGGCGCTACTTGTTCGGCTCACGTTTGGTGGAGGCCGATTGGCGTCTTTTTTGCACCTTGGTGCGATTCGATGCCGTGTATCACGGGCATTTCAAATGCAACCTCCGCCGCATCGTGGATTATCCCCATCTTTTCGGCTACCTGAAGGATCTTTACCAACAGCCGGGCGTCGCCGACACGGTCAATTTCGACCACATCAAGCGCCACTACTATGTGACTCATGACGAGATCAACCCGACGCGTATCGTCCCGCTTGGACCGGTGCTCGACTTAAAGTCGCCGCACGGTCGCGAGCGACTGCAGTAGAAACGGGCCCTGCGCTCCCACTCAGGGGCGGGGCGTCGTCCGAAATCGTTCCATCAGCAACAGAATGCCGGCCACCAGGGCCAGCACGCCGAGGATCCAAGAGGGAATAACGACTCCGAGCAGCAGGTTCAGTCCGAAAACAACGAGGAAGATAGCGAGGAAGAGATGGCCCATAAAGAGAAGGGGTTGAGGATACTTGCGGCGCAGACCCGGCCGCTTGCTCTTGGTGCCACAGGGAATGACCATCGGCGCAAAAAATCACGCGCCCCCGCCTAGCGAGCCTTCAGGGGCTGTTTGGGGAAATGCCGGTTTGCCTTGGATCCTCGTAGCGAAACGCGTGAGCGTTTCGGGCTCGGACGAAAGCCTCACGGCTTTCGCTACTCGGAGAGACGTATTCCCAAGCAGCTCCTAACGCTCCGGACTGCCGCTCAGGTAAAGCTCTTCCACTTTTTTCCTGGCCCACGGCGTTCGCCGCAGGAACTGCAAACTGGATTTGATGCTGGGATCGAAATTGAAGCAGCGGATATCGATGATCCGCCCCAGCTGTTCCCAGCCATGCCGTTCGACCAGTTGGGTGACCATCATCTCCAGCGTGATGCCGTGCAGGGGATCTTGGGATGGGTTCGAAGGCATGGTGTTTCCAATCACACGCCGGCCTAGGCCGTCGAGTGCCGTTGCAAAATCTCCAGCGGCACGATCTCCAGCGTCCGTTCATGCGTGGCCGCCAGCGAGACCGGCGCCGCCACCCCGGCTTCGATCATTTCCAGCCACCGGCTCGCGCACACGCACCAGCGATCGCCCGATTGCAGCCCGGGAAAATCATACTCGGGGCGGGGAGTGGAAAGATCGTTGCCCGCCACGCGACTGGATTCGAGGAACGGCTCCGTCACTTCCACGCAGACCGTATGGCAGCCCGCATCTTCCGCGCAGGTATCGCAGCTGCCGTTGCGAAAAAAACCTGTGACCGGCGCGGTGGAACACGGCTTGAGGGGACCGCCGAGCACATTGCGCGAAGGAAAAGGTGCCATTTCGCTCCGAACCTCACAGGCTTTCGCTCACGCAGCAATTTTTTACCGGTCCGCGTTTGCGGCGTCCCAATTCCTGCCGCAACCGCTGCTCGCTACCCGCGCCGCTTTCCGTCAACCTTCCCCTCCATGGCCACGATCTACGAAACCCTCCGCGCCGACATCATCACCGCCGTCAAGGCCCGCGACACGGTCATTGCGACCATCCTGCGCACCGCCGACGCCGCAATTCAACGCGCGTCGATGGATCTGAGCAAACCGATCGACGATGCGCTCGCGACCGCTTCGCTGCGCAAAGCGGTCAAAAATCTCACCGATGCCAAAGCCGAGTTTGCCCAGGGCGGGCGCGCCGATCTGGTGGCCGCGAACGAAGCCGAGATTCGCATCCTGGAAAAATATCTCCCGGCCGGCCTGGATTCCGCCAAGCTCGAGGCCCTCATCGCCGAAGCCATCCAGGAAACCGGCGCGACGACCAAGAAGGACATGGGCAAGGTCATCGGCGCGCTGAAAAAACGGCCCGAGGCCGGCCTGATCGACTTTGGCGCCGTCAGCAAACTCGTGCAGGCGAAGCTGCCCTGAGCCTCTGCGTCCGTTTCGCCGGCCATGAGTCCCCGTCTCTGGAAAAAGACCGCCGGCCTTTGGCGGTTTTTATTCCTCCTGCTGCCCTTCGCCGTGAATGCCGCGGAAAAATCCCCGCTCAAGGTCATGCTCCTCACCGGGCAATCGAGCAAATATCACAGCTGGACGATGAGCAGTGCGCTCGTGCAGCGGATGCTCGAGCAAACCGGTCTCTTCGCGGTCGAGGTGGTGACTTCGCCGCCACAGGGCGCGGACATGTCCGGCTTTCATCCGGCGTGGAATCAATTTGCCGCCGTGGTGCTCGACTACGAAGGCGACGAATGGCCGGAGGCCACGAAGCAGGCGCTGGCAAGCTACGTCAAAAACGGGGGCGGCCTCGTGCTGATTCATGCCACTGACAACGCCTTCCCCAAATGGCCGGAATTTCTGGAGATGTCCGGACTCGGCGGCTGGGGCGGACGCGATGAAACCTGGGGCCCCAAGGTCCGCTGGCGCAACGGCCGGAGCGCACTCGATTCCTCTCCCGGACGGGCCACCCATCCCGCCAAACACGACTTTCAGATCGTGGTCCGCGCTCCGGATCATCCCATCATGCGCGGGCTTCCGCCGAAATGGATGCAGGCCCACGACGAGATCTACAGCCAGCTCCGCGGTCCGGCGAAAAACCTCGAGGTACTCGCCACCGCCTGGGCGGATCCGGCGAAAAATCCGGGTGCCACCGGCGAACACGAACCCATGCTCATGACCATTCGCTATGGTCGCGGCCGCGTCTTCCACACCACGCTCGGCCATGTGGGCCCGAAGGACGTCGCTCCCATTCCCGCGGTCAACAGCGTCGGGTTCATCGTCACCGTCCAGCGCGGGACCGAATGGGCCGCGACGGGCGAAGTCACCCAGCCCGTCCCACGCGATTTCCCCACGGAAAACCGGATTTCCGTGCGCTAGGAGCTGTTTGGGAAATGCCGGTGCTTTAGATTCTGTAGCGAAACGCGTGAGCGTTTCGGGTTCGGACGAAAGCCTCACGGCTTTCGCTACTCGGAGAGACGATTTCCCAAACAGCTCTTAGTCCGGCTCACGATTCGTACGCGATCCGCACGATTTCCAGCTCCTTCCGGCCCTTCGGCGTCGTCAGCCCGACTTTCTGACCAAGACGCGCATTTAACAATGCCTGGGCCAAGGGCGACAACCAGCTCACTTCGTTCCGCGCGGGATCGGCCTCGTCCACGCCCACAAGGCGGTACTGCGATTCGGCGCCCTGCGTTTCGCGTACCGTCACCGTGGCGCCAAACCGCACCACTCCCGGGGAAAGATCCAACGGTGAAACGACTTCAGCCGAATGCAGGCTCCCGGCGAGATAACGGATCCGCTGGTCCAGCTTCTGCAATTCCTGCCTGGATTCCTTGTCGTCCCGATTCGCCAGGCGCGGGCGTTCTTCCTGGAGCAAACGGTCGTGTTCGGCGCGCAAGCGCTTCGCCCCGGCCGCCGTCAGATAGTTTTTTGCTCCCGGCGGCAAAGGCGATGCCCGTGCCATCGGCGGCGATTCGTCCGGCATGTCGTCTTCGCGCACAAACGCTTTGCTCATGACGAAATGCTAGGGCGATCCGCTCCGTTGACAAATGGCCGGCGCGATTCGCCGGTTTACTGAAAAATCCGGTCCCGGGTTCCGCTGCGGCCCTGGGCGGGCTGCCGTTCGTCCGGCGCGCTGTAGGGACGGCGGCGATAGCCGGGCCGCGTGGGATCCGACGCGCAGCGCATCTGGAAGTCCTGCATGCGGTGAAAAAGTCCGAGCAACTGTTCCGGCAGCGGATAGCGATCCAACCCCGTGCGTTCCAAGGCGAGCAGCAGTTCGTGCGTGGCCTCGAGCGTGGAAAGGCATCCCGCCTGCGGCTGTTGCTTGATGATGAACCGGCTCGGCGCCGCGGGCGTGAACATGATGCGGGGCAATCGCTGCAGGCTCGGACTCAATCGCAGCATCTTCCGGCCGAGGCTCCAGGTCGCATCGAGCAGCAGCACCACCAGGCGTCTCTGCTGGAGTTCGGCTTTGAAATGGGCCAAAGCGGGCGCCGACGAAACGCCCGCAGTCTTTTGGGTCCCGGCGGGCAGACCCTCGCCTTCGGAAAGGTTCAGCGCCTCCCGCCCGGGATACAGGAGCACCGGGAAATGGCGCGGATCGCGGATCAACTCCTGCACTTCCTCATCCTCGTCAAAGCCCACGCCCATGTGAATCTCACTGTTGGCCAGGCACAGGTGCGTGAGGCGGCCCGTCGCCGCTTTCTCCTGCTTGAATTCCTTCGGATGCATCAGGAAGACAAACTTCGTCTGCGTCGCCATCGGCGTGATCGACGTGCACCAGCACAGCGTCTTCGGCCAGAAACAACGATAGCAGGTCTCGCGAGGCATGGTGAAAGTGAGGAGTAAGAAGGCGAAGGCGGAAACAGGTCCATTGTTATCGGCCCCCCCACCACCGGTTCCCAGGCTGCTTTTAAGCTGACTCCTGTGTCCGATTATCGGTCACGCGGCGTGAATAAAAGCATCGACCCTTTCTGACGGCGAACGGCAGTGTACGGGAGTATGTTTACCCTCCCCGCCTCCCCGAAACTCGCCTTAGGCTGTCTCGCCGGCCTGTGGTGCGCCGCCCAGTTGTTTGCCGCCGAAATCGCTCCCGTCCCCACCGACCAGGCGATCGCCACGATTCTCGAATCAAAGGTCATTCTCCGGCAAAAGGGGAAATATCCCGGCGCGGGCAGCGAATTCGGTTACAACGAACACGGTCACCCGAAAACCCTGAAGACGGTGATTGAGAACGATCGGTACGTGGGTTGGGCCACCTTGGTGAAAACCCGCTCCGGCGAATTGATCGTCGCCTTTTCCGGCGATCGCGACTCCCACGTCGATCCTTGGGGCAAAACCCAGCTCGTCCGCAGCCTTGACCAGGGCAAAACCTGGTCGGAGCCCGAAACCATCACCAGCACACCGCTCGACGACCGCGACGCCGGCATCATCCAAACCAAGGCGGGCACCCTCCTCGTGAGTTGGTTCACCTCCACGGTCGCGCTCGAGAAGAGCCCGTTTCCCGGAGCCTGGGATCGTTACGCCCGCCATGCCGAGAAGGTCACCCAGGAAATCCGCGATCAATGGAAGGGAAACTGGGTTCGCCGCTCGGAAGACAACGGCAAAACCTGGGGCCCGCCTATCCGCAACCTCGGCTCCGCTCCGCACGGCCCGATCGAATTGCGCGACGGCCGCCTGCTCTACCTCGGCAACGCCGAGTGGCAGGGACACAAGACCATGACCATCGAGCAGTCCACCGACGACGGCCGGACTTGGAGCGTGATCGGTAACATTCCCAAGCCGGAGGGCATGAAAGCGGGCCTGGGCGAACCCCACATGGTGGAAACGCGCAGCGGCAAGCTGATCGCGCTGGTCCGGCACGAACCCAAGGACAAGCAATGCTTCCTCCTCCAATCGGAAAGCACCGACGGCGGCAAAACCTGGACCCCGCTCCACAGCACCGGCCTCTGGGGATTTCCTCCGCACGCCATTCTCCTGAAGAACGGCTGGCTGATGGTGGCGTACGGCCACCGCCGTGAACCTTTTGGCGAGCGCGCTGCGATCAGTCGCGACGAAGGCAAAACCTGGGACGTCGACACCCAAGTCAGCCTGATCGGCGCCCCCGGCCCCGACCTCGGTTATCCGTCCAGTGCACAACTCGACGATGGCTCGCTCCTCACCGTCTATTACCAAGCCGAAAAACTGGGCCAGCCGACCTACCTCGGCAGCACGCATTGGCGGTTGAAAGAATAATCGGTCCTGACCGGGGCCGCAGGCGTTACCTGCGGACTTTCACCCATTAAGTGAAAGTCCGATGTGCGCGATCAGCGCCCAAGCGGAAAGTTTTCCTTCCTATTGCCCCGGCGAACGGCCATTTAGGGCACCATGATCCTTACCCTCTGCAGAAACCCCAAAAAGCGAAATTCCACCCGCCGGATGCTGGCGTGGTGCGGCATGGTTGGAATGATGATCAGCCCTTTGCGGGCGAATGAAATTCCCCCCGTTCCGACCGAACAGGCGATCGCCACGATCCTCGAATCAAAGATCATTCTGCGGCAAAAGGGGAAATATCCCGGCCCAGGCAGCGAGTTCGGCTACAATGAACACGGCCATCCCAAGACTTTGAAAACAGTCGTGGAGCCGGACCGCTACGTGGGCTGGGCCACAATCGTGAAAACCCGCGCCAGCGAATTGATCGTGGTGTTTTCCGGCGACCGCGATTCGCACATCGATCCGTGGGGCAAGACCCAGATCATTCGCAGTCTCGACCAAGGGAAAACCTGGTCCAAGGAGGAGACCATCACGAGCACTCCCCT
>CAMAPG010000037.1 GCA_945859965.1 Opitutus sp. GAS368
AGCTCAGCGCCAGTGCCACCGATACGAGTGGCTACAGCATCTCCGGGGTGCAGTTCTACGTCGATGGAACTTTTGTCGCCTCGGCCTCCACCCCGTCCTCAGGTTCGATTTACACGGCTACGGCCACGCTGACCCAGCAGACGGACGCAAGTGGTCTCCCCAAGGGATCGGTGATCACTGCGGTCGCCTCCAATTCCGTGGGGATTTCCGGTACCTCCGCGGGGGTTTCCGTAAGTGTGACCAAGGGCGGCTCCAGCACGCCGCCGGTCATCGGGGTGGCGCCAACCGTGACGGTCACTTCCCCTATCGCCAGCTCTGTGCTGTCGGTGAACACCCCTATCCCCCTCAGAGCGACGGCCAGCGACTCCGATGGAAACATCGCCTCGGTGCAATTCGTGGTCAATGGCCAGACGGTGGGCTCGCCGATCACCACCTATCCCTACAATGGCACCTGGACTCCGGCCAGCCTCGGCTCTTATACGGTGACCGCGCGTGCCACGGACAATTCGGGAAACGTCGTCACGAGCGCGACTGTCAATGTCACGGTGAGCGATCCCAGCTCCACCGCTCCCGCGATTTCCATCATCAATCCGGCCGCGGGCGCGTCCTTGTCCCTCGGGGCCACGCAGAAAATCATTGCGAATGCGACCGACGAGGTCGCCGTGACCAGCGTGCTGTTTTTCGTCAATGGCCAGCCGCTCGGCTCGGCCGTGACCACCTATCCGTTTCAGGTGGATTGGACCCCGCTAACGCCCGGCAGTTACACCCTCGTCGCGCGCGCCACGGATAACACCGGCAACATCACCAGTTCGGCGCCGGTGACGGTGTCACTGCTTGGCACTACCGCGCCGACCGTCAGCATCACCTCCCCGGGCTCGGGGGCCATCGTGCGGGTCAATACAGCGACGTTCGTCACGGCGTCCGCCTCCGACAGCGACGGCACGATCAAGTCCGTGCAGTTCTTTGCCAACGGCGTTTCCCTGGCCACGGTGACCTCGCCGCCGTATACCACGAGTTTGGTGCCTTCTTCCGAAGGAGTTTACCGCCTGACGGCGGTCGCGACGGACAACAGCAATGCCGTGACCACCTCGGTGGCCGTCAATGTGCTCTCCGTTGCCGCGACCTCGACTTCGGCCGACAATATCTACACCGGACTCTACATCGGAGATAATTTTGAATCCGGACGGTTCGCCCTGATCACACTCGGAGGAAAGACTGCGGTGCTGATGGCCGCGTCGACCAGCCCCTCCACCTCGACCAAGACTTATTTTTATTCCAACGTGACTGCGAATACCGCCGGCAGCGTCAGCCTCGTCGACGCGGCCAACAAGATCCTCGTCTCTGGCAAATCGGATGGCTCCACCGCGAGCGGCTCATTTGATGCCGGCACCAAGACATTCAGCGGTGCGAGTACGACCCCGATCACAGGCGGATCCGTGGCCTCGGGTTATTATGTGGGCAGCCTCACCAGCCATCCCACGAGTTCGATCGAGGCGATCCTGGCCCTGGACGGCACAGTGATGGTTCATGTCGCCGAGGGGGCCTTCAGTGACGTGGGTGGTGGAGATTTCGCCGACAAGGTCGATACGACGGGCGCGTTCCGGGTCACGACCAAAGCGGGCAACGTAATTGAAGGTACCGCCAATCCCGTCACGGGATTCCTGACCGGCAAGATCACTGGCGCCGTTTCCGCCAATTTTACCGGGGCGCTGGCCACGGGTGGCACCTATAGTGATGGCTCCCTCCGCAATCTTTCCACCCGCGGTTTCGTGGGTGCGGACGGCAATGTGCTCATCACCGGATTTATTGTGGGCGGAAGCACGCCGAAACGGGTGTTGATCCGTGCGGTGGGGCCAACCCTCGCTTCGCAGGGAATCTCGGGCCCGATTTCCGATCCGCAACTTCAAGTGTACAACTCCGCTGGTACCGCGATTCCCGGTGCGGGCAACAACGATTGGAACGCAGCCGATGCCGCGACCATGACATCCGTCGGGGCCGGGGCACTTCCGGTCGGAAGCAAAGACGCGGCCCTGATCACGACGCTGGCTGCTCCGAGCGTCTACACCACTGTGGTGAGTGGTGTGGGTGGCGCGACCGGAGTGGCTCTGGTTGAGTTTTACGATCTGGATAGTGCGGACGCTTATTCCTCCCAGAAAGTGGTGAACGTTTCGACCCGCGGCCTGGTGGGCACGGGGCAGAATGTTCTGATTGCCGGGTTTATCATCAACGGCGCGGCGCCGAAAAAAGTTCTGGTGCGTGCGATTGGCGGTACGACGCTGACCGGTCTCGGGGTGACCGAGCCGACGCTGGCGGACCCATTCATCACCCTCCTGCGCTCTGCCAACAACATCTCCGTGGTGGTTCGGGAAAACGACAATTGGGAAACCGGCAACGATGGCAGTCTGATGACCGCCGCCTGTTCCAAGTCCGGGGCCACCCCGTTGCCTCCGGGCAGCAAAGACTCGGCAGTTCTGCTTACCTTGTCGCCGGGCACTTACACGGCGATCGTAAATGGGAATAATGGCGGCACGGGCGTCGCCTTGGTCGAGGTTTTCGAAATCCCGTAAGATCGCTTCCTTCCGCCGGGCTGGTTTGAGATGGGAACATAACCCCCAAACCAGCTGCGAGCTTTCCGACAGTTGGCTTGAACCTGTCGCTCGAGAGTACCCCGGTGTCGAAAACGGACGCGACGGTAGTGACTTCTTTGTCATTGTGAGGAGTCCGAAGGTGACGACGTGTCCTCCAAAGCCCACAAGCTTGCGAGGCTTGAATCAAGGATCGGTCTATGTGCTCTTTCGTGGCTAAAACTGTCTTGGATCGGGCGGTTCGAACCCAGGGCTCGGAATTTTTGGCCACAAAAGAGCACAGGGAACACAAGGATACGGATTCTGGTAGCGAAAATCGTGAGGTTTTCGTTGGAGAATGACCGATCCCGAAAGCCTCACGGCTTTCGCTACGCACAGCGCGCCGATCTTCGGCTAAGGCCGCGACTATTGGTTAGCCATTTATTAAAATCCGCCTAGGGTCGTAGCTCTCCATGAGCCCTGCCGCCCGTCCGCCTGCCAGCGCTTTTGCCTCCGTCTTTTCCATGCTGCAGCCGCAGATGGATGAATTGGACCGCTTTCTGCGCAGTCAGATCGCGAGTTTTGAGCCAGAGATCAGGGAGATGGCGGACTATTGCATTGATACCTCCGGCAAACGAATCCGCCCGACGCTGGTTTTCCTTAGCGGCTGGCGCGAATCGGGGGTGGTTTCACCCGACCTTGTCCGGGTCGCGGCAGTCGTCGAATTGGTGCATCTCGCCACCCTCGTGCACGACGACATCATGGACGAAGCGGAAGTGCGCCGAGGCCGTCGCGCCGCGGCCCGCGCTTACGGACCGGTGGCAGCCGTGCTTTTGGGTGATGCCCTTTTTTCGCATGCGCTGTATCTCGCCGCGCAATTCCCCACCACGGAGGTGTGCTTGGCGATTTCCGATTCCACCCGCAAAGTCTGCGCGGGCGAAATCATCCAGACCCTGCGCCGCCGGACCACGAATGTGACCCTCGAAGACTATCGCCGGGTCATCGATCTGAAGACGGCGGAGCTTTTCCGCATTTCCTGTTCATTGGGCAGCCGGCTTGCCGGATATCCCGAAGCCTATGTTGAGGCGGCCAGCCGGTTTGGCCGGCATCTCGGCATTGCGTATCAAATCTACGACGATCTTGCCGATTACTTTGGGGAAGAGCAGCGCATTGGCAAAACCCTTGGAACCGATCTCGCGAGTGGCAAGTTGACCCTGCCGTTGCTCATGCTGGCGGAACGTCTGGGACCGGAAGAACGCGCCGGATTGCTGGAGGAAATTGAGGGCCGGCGTCCGCCCCAACTCCCGTTGCATTTGCAGCAAATGGAGATGCACGGCGTGTTTGCCGCCGTAACCGACGCGGTCCAGGCCGAAATCCTGGAGGCCCGGACAGCCTTGGATCCCTGGGCCAAGCTCGCGCCCTCGCCGTTTCTGCTTGGGCTGTGCGATGTGCTGCGCGGTCAGGTGGCCGGTTTGCAAGGGAAGGCTGCTGCGCTTGCGGGCTAGGGGCTGTTTGGGAATTCGTCTCTCAGAGTAGCGAAAGCCGTGAGGCTTTCGTCCGAGCCCAAAACGCTCATCCTCCTTCGCCAAGCCTTCGGAGGACAGGCGCGTTTCGCTACGAGAATCCAAGGCAAGCGGCATTTCCCAAACAACCCCTAGCGCTGGCAGCCACTCCATGCCTCCGTTTTTTACATTTGGAAGCAGGAACGGATGACGCGATTGAAAACGGGAATTTCGATTTGCTTGCTTAGGGCCGTCCCGTATGGTCCCAGTCATGAATCTCGCCAAGGCCCTCGGCAAAACGCTTGTCGTGTCGCCTGAGCGCCAGCAGGAGGCGGATACCGATCGGACGGTGGTACAACGCGTGCAAGCCGGGGATGTCGCGGCGTTCGACCAGCTGATCTTGAAGTACCGCGAACGGCTTTATGCGGTGGTTTATAACATGACCTCGAATCGCGAGGACACCGCGGACTTGGTGCAGGATGCGTTCATCAAGGCTTTTCAATCGATCAACCGGTTTGGCGGGCAATCTTCGTTTTTCACCTGGTTGTACCGGATCGCGGTCAATTCCGCCCTGACTCATTTGCGGAAGAACAAGCTCCGGACCTTTTTTAGTTTGGAGCGGGTGGATGAAAATGACCGCCCCTCAGCGGAGGTCATTGCCGCTTTGACGGATGATTCCAATGGTGCCGATCGCGAAACGTTTGCGAAAGAGCTTCAGGAAAAATTGAACGAGGCGATGCATAAATTGTCTATCAAGCATCGCACCGTGGTCACTTTGTTTGAAATCGATGGCTTAAGCCACCAAGAGATAGCCGAAGTCATGGAGTGTTCGGTCGGAACCGTTCGCTCCCGGCTACACTATGCGAAGCAGCTCTTACAGTCGGAGTTGCAGCCTTATTTGCGCAAATGATGAAGCACGATCGCCCCCCCCAGAAAGTCACCGTTGAGGATTTATTGCGGCTGAAGCGCGCCGAGCGCCCACCGGCCGAATTCTGGGCGAAATTTGAGTCCGATCTCCGGGCCAAGCAGCTCGCAGCCATTGTCGATAAGCACCCGTGGTGGCATGTGATGCCGCGAGCCTTTGCTGGAGTCGCCCGTTTGCATCTGCCGGTGGGTGCGACCGCGATCATGGCGATCACCGTTTTTACCATCGGAGGTTACCGGGTTGCCTCAGTTGACCGCTCCGAGCCGTCGGTTGCCCCAGCTCCGCAGTTGGTGAACTCCAACGCCGCTTCGTCCGCTCAGCTGGCCGCCGTGCCTCCCATGGCTGCACCGACACTTTCAGACGAGCAGCCGACGCTCAATTCCGGCGAGACTTCGTCGAATGTGGTCCTTTCTGCGCCGGCCTCTCTCTCGAGTGACGCCGAGCAAAATTCAGCGCGCGCGATCATTGGCCGCAATTTGGATAAAAAGCTCGCCGAGGCCCAGCAAGTGGCCATCGCGGAACTGCCCGCGAGCATCACTCGCGACCGTGCGTTCGAAGTTCGCTCCGTCGCGGCGCGGATCAAGAATGAGCCGCTGGCGCAGGTTCGGACCCCGGCGGATGACCGGCGCGAGCGCTATCTGGGCCGGTCGCTCCCGGGCGATTATGCCCTCGAAGCCGGCTTCCAACCGACGATGCGGTCTTCCGGCGGTCTCAACCGCCAATACAACGAACGTCGCTTTCACGAAAGCGATGAAATCAGCCGTTTCGGCGCCCATGGTGCGGGTGTTTCCATCAAGCTATAAGCGCGTGGTTGTCAGCTGCTTTTCCACCAGCCCCGCTCCAGCGGGGCTTTTTGCTTTTTACGGGCAACGGCCTACACTGGGGCGATGATGAAAACCCGCCTTGAGCGCGACTCGATGGGTGAAATGCAGGTGCCCGGCGAGGCCTTGTATGGCGCCTCGACCCAGCGAGCCGTGCTGAATTTCCCCGTGAGCGGGCGGCCTTTGCCCGAGGCGTTTATTCGCGGGCTGGGCCTGGTGAAACTGGCCTGTGCCCGGGCCAACGAGGAATTGGGGCAGCTGGCGGGCGGGAAGAGCCGGCTCATTCAACAAGCCGCCCGCGAGATCGCCGAGGGCAAGCTCACCGCGCATTTTCCCGTGGATGTGTTTCAGACCGGATCGGGCACGTCCACCAACATGAATGCCAACGAGGTGATTGCGAATCGGGTCAGCCAACTCAGTGGCGAACCGATCGGTTCGAAAAAGCCGGTGCATCCCAACGACGACGTCAACCTCAGCCAGTCGTCGAATGATATTTTTCCCACCACGCTGCATGTAAGTGTCGCCCTCGCCCTGCACCGCCAGCTTTTGCCGGCCTTGGACGCCTTGGCCGTCACGCTGGAAAAAAAATCGGCGGAATTTTCCGGCATCGTGAAAATCGGCCGCACCCATTTGATGGATGCGACGCCGCTGACCTTGGGCCAGGAATTTTCCGGTTACGCGGCGCAAACGCGCAAGGCGATCGAGCGCGGGCATCGCGCCATCGCGGCCTTGGGCGAGCTGGCGGTTGGCGGCACGGCCGTCGGCACGGGGATCAATTGCCCGCCCGGTTTTGCCACGCACGTCTGCCGCATTCTCTCCGACGAAACAGGACTGCCTTTTCGTGAGGCGGCCAATCATTTCGAAGCCCAGGGGGCGCGCGATGATTGCGTGGAAGTGGCGGGACAACTCGCGACGATTGCGGCGAGCCTGACAAAGATCGCCAATGATCTTCGCCTGCTCGGTTCGGGGCCACGGGCCGGTTTTGCCGAGCTCCAGTTACCCGCGACTCAACCGGGATCATCGATCATGCCGGGAAAGGTGAATCCAGTGATGAGCGAGATGCTGGTGCAGGTCTGTCTCTACACGCAGGGCCTTGCCCAGACCGTGGTCATGTGCGGCCGGGACGGACATTTTGAACTCAACGTCACCTTGCCGCTGATGGCGCACTGTTTGCATGAGTCCATTCATTGCCTGGCGAATGGCGCGCGGGTGTTTGCGGAGAAATGTGTCGCCGGGCTCGAAGCCGATACCGAACGCTGCCGCGAGCTGGTCGATCGTTCGCTGATGCTTGTGACCGCGCTGAATCCCCATATCGGCTATGATGCCGCCGCGGCCGTGGCGAAGGAGGCATTTGCGACGGGCCGGACTCTCCGCGAAATCGTATTGGAGCGGAAGCTTCTCGATCCGGCTACACTGGACAAGGCTTTGGATCCTTTGTCCATGACCCAGCCGGGTGCAACTGGCCTGAGTGTCAGTGGCGGTTGAGGGTGGAGGATATGATTCACCAAGGAACCCTTACGCTTCGCACGTCTGGTCAGGGACTGCACGAAATCACGGAAAGTATTGCCCGCGAGCTGTCGCGGAGTGCGCTGCAGCGAGGAGTGCTCACGGTTTTCTGCCAGCACACCAGTTGCAGTCTGATGCTGATGGAAAACGCCGATGCGTCCGCCCGCCGCGATCTCGAAGCCTGGTTGAATCGGCTGGTCCCGGAAAACGATCCGCATTTTGAGCATACCCTCGAAGGTGCCGACGATATGCCCAGTCACATCAAAATGGCTCTGACCCGAAGCAGTGAGTCCATCCCTTTTTCCGCCGGTCAACTGCAGCTCGGAACGTGGCAGGGGATTTTCCTGTGGGAGCACCGTCGCCGGCCGCACACCCGCTCGTTGATCGTTACCGTGATGGGGGAATAAGCAGGGAACCGGATGGCGGTCGGGGACGACCGCCGCTACCAAGGAGCCCCGTTACTTTTTTGTCGGCAGGCACGCGCCGCAACCGTTGGCGAAAAAATCGTTGCCCTTGTCGTCGACGAGGATGAAGGCGGGGAAATTTTGCACTTCGATCTTCCAGACAGCTTCCATGCCGAGTTCGGGATACTCCAGTACTTCGACTTTTTTGATGTTCTCCTTCGCGAGGATTGCGGCGGGTCCGCCGATGCTCCCGAGATAAAATCCGCCATGCTGTTTGCAGGCGGCGGTCACTTGCGGGCTGCGGTTGCCCTTGGCGAGCATGATCATCGAGCCGCCCAATGCCTGGAAATCGGCGACGTAGCTGTCCATGCGGCCCGCGGTCGTCGGTCCGAATGATCCCGACGCGTAGCCTTTGGGAGTCTTGGCCGGACCGGCGTAATAGACCGGGTGATCCTTGAAATATTGCGGTAGGCCCTGGCCCGCATCGACCCGTTCCTTGAGTTTGGCGTGAGCGATGTCCCGGGCGACAATCATCGGCCCGCTGAGCGACAGGCGCGTGGTCACCGGATATTTTGCCAGCTCCGCGCGGATTTCCGCCATGGGGCGGTTCAGGTCGAGCTGGACGATCGTCTCGTCCTTGAGCGTGCGTTGCGCGGCGGGAATGAAACGCCCCGGGTTGGTTTCCATCTGCTCGAGAAAGATGCCGTCCTTGGTGATCTTTCCCTTGATATTGCGATCCGCCGAGCACGACACGCCAAGGCCAACCGGGCAGCTGGCACCGTGGCGGGGCAGGCGGATGACACGTACATCGAGCGCGAAATATTTGCCGCCGAACTGCGCGCCCACGCCGCTTTGCTGGGCAATTTTGAGAATCTTGGCTTCCCATTCGAGATCACGAAAAGCCCGGCCTTGGTCGTTGCCCGTCGTCGGCAAGTGATCGAGGTACTTGGTCGAAGCCAGCTTCACCGTTTTGAGGCAGGCCTCGGCGCTCGTGCCGCCGATCACGATAACTAGGTGATAGGGAGGGCAGGCGGCCGTTCCGAGATAGGAGAGTTTGTCGGTCACAAACTTCTCGAAGCTCTTGGGATTGAGCAAAGCCTTGGTCTCCTGAAACAGATAGGTTTTGTTCGCCGAGCCACCGCCCTTCGCGACAAACAAAAATTCATACTTGGTGCCTTCCGTCGCGTAGAGGTCGATTTGTGCCGGTAGGTTGGTGCCGGTGTTGGTCTCACGCCACATGTCGAGCGGCGCAGTCTGGGAATAGCGGAGATTCTCCTTTGTGTAAGCTTCATAGACTCCCTTCGAAATCCATTCCGCATCGTTGGCGCCCGTCCAAACCTGCTGGCCCTTCTTGGCGACGACGGTGGCCGTGCCGGTGTCCTGGCAGAACGGCAGGATACCTTCTGCGGCGATCTCGGCGTTTTTGAGCAGGGTCAGTGCGACGTAACGGTCGTTGGCCGATGCCTCGGGATCCTCGAGAATCGCGGCGACCTGCTGGAGGTGCTTTGGCCGCAACATGAACGAGCAGTCGTGAAAAGCGTGCTGGGTGAGAAACGCGAGTGCCTCGGGCTCGACCTTGAGGATTTCCCGGCCCTCGAACTGGGTCGTGCTGACTCCTTCTTTGGAAAGGAAGCGATAAGTCGTATCGTCCTCCCCGAGCGGGAAGAGATCCTGATAAACAAAAGGCGCGACGGGCATGGGCGAAAATTGAGCGGATTTTTTCCCCAAGTAAAGGAAGGGTGAGGCACCTTAAAGTGCACATCTGGCAATTGAGACAAACCCAAGGATCCCTCTGCGACCTCTCCGTTTTCCTCGGTGCCCTCTGTGTTCAAATGCAGAATTGGCCAAGTTTCCGGTCGATTCTTTAGCCTAGGAGCCCACGACCGTGAGTCCTCAGACGATCTTGAATTTCGGCAAATCCTGGCCGTCGATCAGTCCGACGGGCCGGCCGCGGGCGTCGACGACGATCAAATCGTCGATTTTATGGGCTTCGAAAAGCCGAACCGCATCGACCCCGAGTGCATCGTCGCGGATCGTTTTCGGGTTGCGCGTCATGAACTGGGCGACGGGCTTGCTGAGGAAATCCGGCCCCGTGAGCGCGCTGCGGCGGAAATCACCGTCCGTGAGAATGCCGGTGAGCCGGCCGGTTTTTGGCTGAACGAGCGCGATGCTGCCGCTCTTGGCCTTGGTCATGCGCAGGATCGCATCCTGGACCGTGACACTATCCGGCGCGACCGGGAGACGGTCACCGACGCGCATGATGTCGCGCACCCGGAGCAGAAGTTGCATGCCGAGATTGCCGGCGGGATGGAAGGTGGCGAAATCCTCCCGGGTCAGGCCGTGGGCCTCGAGCAGGACCATCGCCAGGGCATCGCCGAGCGCGAGGGCGGCCGTGGTGCTGGCGGTCGGGGCGAGGCGAAGGGGGCAGGCCTCGCGGGGAACATGATAAATGAGCTGGTAATCCGCGTTTTCCGCCAGGTCCGAGGCCGGATTGCTCGTGAAAGCCACGATTTTGAGCCCAAAGCGCTTGAGCAAGGGCACGAGCCGGACGATCTCCTCAGTTTGGCCGCTATTGCTGAGCAACAAGGCGAGATCGCCTTCATCCACCAAACCGAGATCGCCGTGCAGCGCCTGGGTGGCATCGAGAAAACAGGTGGAAACGCCGGTGCTGTTGAACGTGCCGCAGAGTTTTTCCGCGATATGCGCAGATTTGCCAACCCCGGAGATGATCAGCTTTCGCCCCGCGGCGACCGTCGCCTCGATCGCCCGGGCGGTGGCGACGAATTCCGGCCCCAATTTCTTGGCCGTGGCGGTCAGCGCCTCGGTTTCGATGCGGATGCAGGCACGGGCGCGGGCGAGGGCAGATTTCGAGTCGAGAGCCATTTAGAGTTGAGTCGCTGAACCAGCTTGCGGAACTTACGGCCAACTTTTGCGCGTTCAATCCCATTCCCGCTGTCGATGAGGAACCGTTTCCGCCCGCTCCTGATGTCTTTCGTGGCCTTGCTGGCCATTTTGGCTGGCTGTGCCCGCGACGATGGCCTGCCGTCCGGCGCCGAAATGGATGATCCCAGCTACCAGCGCGGGCAGCAGCTGAAGAACCAAGGCCGGACGCAGGAGGCGCTGGTCGAATATCTCAAGGTCATCGCGAAACGCGGTGAAGCGGCGCCCGAGTCTTATCTCGAGGCCGGCTTGATCAACCTGCAGCACCTGAAGAACCCAATCGCGGCGATTTACTACTTTCAAAAATACCTGGAGCTGCAGCCCAACTCCAAGAAACGGGATCTTGTGCGCCAGCGGATTGACGCGGCCATGCGCGAGTTCGCGCGCACGCTGCCGGCGCAACCACTCGACAACGCGGCCGAGCGGCTCGAGCTCACGGATCAAGTCACCCGCCTCCAGCGCGAGAATGAGCTGCTCAAGGCCGAGCTGGCGGCGCTGACCGGCAATGCGAACACGCCGATCATTCGCTCCCGGCCCAATCCGGCCCCCGCGACCGAGGACAGCAGCGAGTCGCCGCTTTCGCTCGCACCGCAGGTGAGCGAGCCCGTGACGGAACCGCCGATTGTGGCGCAAACCGCGCCGAGAGTGGGATCGCGCCCGACGCTCAACACGACGGTGGCCAAGCCGACGCCGCCATCGTCGGCGCCGGCCCGGGGCGGCCGGACCTATACAGTGCAGCCGCAGGATTCGCTCTACAGCATTGCCCGCAAATTTTATGGCAGCACCGGCACCGGGGCGAAAGTGCGGGAAATTTTCGAAGCCAATCGCACTACGATGAAGAGCGAAACCGATATCAAGCCGGGGATGCAGATCAGGCTCCCTTGAAGGAGCCTGATGGTTATCGGTTAGAGGTTAAGAGGTATTGAATGGAAGAGGGTACCCATGATGGCACGAAGCGCCGGACTCGCGCCAATAACCGTTAACCCATAACTCATAACCAGTATGCCAACCACGTCCCAACGCACCTCCCTTTTCACCGAATCCCTTATTCGCGAAATGACGCGGGTCGCCAACCGGCATGGGGCAATCAATCTTTCGCAGGGGTTTCCGGACTTCGATCCACCGCCTGTGCTCATCCAGGCCGCGAAGGATGCGATGGATGCGGGGCGTCACCAGTATGCGATCACGTGGGGCGCGCCCGAACTGAGGGCGGCTCTGGCCAAAAAGATCACGCGATTCACCGGAGCCCCGATCGATGTCGATCGCGAGCTGGTGGTCACCTGCGGCGCCACTGAAGCGATGATGGTTGCGATGATGACGGTGTGCGATCCGGGCGACAAAGTGGGGCTGTTCTCGCCCTTTTATGAGAACTACGGGGCCGATGCGATTCTCTCGGGCGCGACGCCCGTGCATGTGCCGCTGCATCCGCCGGACTACACCTTCGATCCCCAGGAATTGCGCCGTGTCTTTGCGTCAGGGCTGAAGGCCTTCGTGCTCTGCAATCCCTCCAACCCCACAGGGAAGGTGTTCACCCGCGCCGAACTGGAGCAGATTGCCCGCCTCGCGGAGGAGTTCGATGTGTGGATCATCACCGATGAAGTGTACGAGCACATCGTTTATGCCCCGCATGTTCACACGTACTTCGGGACGCTTCCCGGGATGGCGAAACGGACGCTCTCCTGCAGTTCGCTGAGCAAGACGTTCGCGATCACCGGCTGGCGGCTCGGCTATTTGCAGGCGCCGGCGGAGGTAATTGCCCAGGCGCGGAAGGTCCACGACTTCCTGACCGTCGGCGCGGCTGCGCCCCTGCAGCACGCGGTCGTGACGGGTCTCAATCTGCCCGATAGCTACTATCACGGCCTCGCCGCGGAATATGCGGAAAAGCGCGATATTCTCCTGGGCTATCTCGACCGCACTGGTCTTCCCTATACCCGGCCGCAGGGCGCCTATTACGTCATGGTCGACATTTCGTGCTTTGGCTACGCCAGCGATCTGGAGTTTTCGCATTGGATGGCCAAGGAGATCGGGGTCGCTCCCGTGCCGGGCTCGAGCTTTTTTGCCGGCGGGGAAAACCGCTATGTCCGGCTGCACTACGCGAAAAAGGCCGAGACGCTGCACGCCGCCGGCGAGCGCTTGCTTAAACTGAAACGATAGGCCGCGGTCGCTTCACAGCTGCTGCTCGAGCGCATCGCAGGCGGCGGCCACGCCGCGCTCGCGACTGACTTGGGCGCCGATAGCGGTGGCATTTTGCGCGTAAGTGGGATCGCCCAACAAAAGGCCCAGCTCCCGTGCGGCGCGTGACGCGCTGTAGCGGGTGCGGGCGATGGTCCGCGAGACGCCGAGCCGCTGCACACGGGCGGCGTTGTCCGGTTGGTCGTGCGCGAAAGGCATGATGAGGGTCGGCTTGCCGGCGCGCAGCGCCTGGGCGGTCGTGCCGACGCCACCTTGATGCACGATGGCCGTGGCTCGTGGAAAAACTTGCGCAAACGGCAGGTAATTCCAGGCCAGGATAGTGGAGGGCAATCCTATCGGGGGAGGATTCTTCCCCAGGAGCAAAAGGGCGCGGCGGCCGAGCTGTTGCGCGGCCCGGGCGCTTTGTTCGTAAAAATCGCGGGCGACGTACACGGCCGACGATCCGAGCGTGAAAACAATCGGCGGTTCCCCGGCCGCGAGAAACGTTTCCACTTCAACCGGCAACGGCGGGGCGGTGGGCTCGTCGTAAAAGGGGAACCCGGTTTGCACCGTGTGCGCTGGCCAGTCCGGTTGCGGGGCTTGGAGCACGGATGAGAACAACGCGAGTTCGAGCCGCGGCGAATGCTTGCCGGCAAAGAGCGGGCTTCGTCCCGGCGGCAAACCCTGTTCGCGCCGCAACTCCCGGATCGGTTCCCACCACGAATGGGTTATGCGTTCGGCCATGGTTTTGACGAAACGATTGGCGCCCGGCCCGAGCGACTGGATCCAGCCCCAGCCGGGCGGCATCGGCAGGCACGAAGGATCGTGCACGGAAAAAAGCGAAATGGGGGCGAGCGAGTAGGACACCCAGGGCAGTCCGGTTTTTTCCGCGATGATCGGTGCGGCGTAGATCAGCTCGCTGGTCACCAGCAAATCCGCGCCGGCGACGATCGGGGCGAGGTCGGTGTGCATGTCGCGCACTGCGGGAAACATCATTTCGCGCAGCAACCGTTCCGAGCCACGATGGCCGTCCATGATCAGGCGCACCATCTCCTCGTCGATGACGGAGAAATCCGGGCGGATCGAATGATGCCCGAGCTGCAGCGCCAGAATTTTTTCGCGGTAATACGTCGTGGTGGCGATTTCCACGCGATGGCCCCGCCGGCGAAGTTCCAGCGCGAGCGCGATCACCGGATGCAGATCGCCCAGCGAACCGAAGGAGGCAAAGACGATGCGTTTCATGAACGCCGCAGGGAAACTGATTTCAGTGCAAATGACACGGATTTCTAATTTAACCACAAAGGTACAAAGACACAAAGAAAGCCACGCAGCGGATCGGCCTTTGTGCCTTTGTGGTTAAAAATCCGGATCAAGACAGGTCCGAAGAACAAATTCGTCACACAATGTACTAAGTGCGGACTGGAAGTGCGGCTGTCATGGTGTTTGCGTCTGAGGTATGGCGACGCCTCCTACGTTTCGCGAAGCGCTGCGGTTCTGGTTCAAGCTGGGATTCATCAGCTTTGGCGGTCCGGCAGGCCAGATCGCCATCATGCACACCGAACTGGTGGAGAAGAGGAAATGGATCGGCGAACAGCGCTTTCTTCATGCCCTCAATTTTTGCATGCTGCTGCCGGGTCCGGAGGCCACGCAACTGGCGACCTATTGCGGATGGCTGCTCCATCGCACCTGGGGAGGAATTGTCGCGGGCGTGCTGTTCATCCTGCCTTCGGCAATTTTGCTGTGGGGGCTCAGTTGGGTTTACGCGGTGTACGGCCACGTGTCGGGAATCGCCGCAGTCTTTCACGGGCTAAAACCGGCGGTCACGGCGATTGTCGCCGCGGCCGTGATCCAGATCGGCCGCCGGGCGCTCCACCGCCTAGATCACTGGGCCACGGCGGCGGCGGCTTTTGCCGCGCTTTATTTTTTTGCCGCTCCTTTTCCGTTGATTGTCATGGGCGCGGCCTTGGTGGGTTTTTTCAGCAACCGCTCCGGTGTAAACCAGACCGGAGGCGCGGCGCGCGGGGCTCTTACGGATGATGAAATCAAACAGGGCGACAGCGTGGACTTGCTGAGGCCCGCGCCGCCTTCGCTGGCCGGCGCGCTCCGGGTCTTGGGCGTGGCCTTGCTGCTCTGGTGGACCCCGGTCGTGGGGCTCGGCCTTTGGCAAGGTTGGGACAGCGCCTTGGTGCAGGAGGGATTCTTTTTCAGCAAGGCGGCGATGGTCACGTTTGGTGGTGCTTACGCGGTGCTGCCGTATGTGGGGCAACAAGCGGTGGAGCACTATGGCTGGCTCACCGCCCCGCAGATGCTGGACGGCCTGGGCCTAGCCGAAACCACGCCGGGACCGTTGATCATGGTGGTGCAATTCATCGGCTTTCAGGGAGGTTGGAATCATCCTGGGAATTTGGCTCCGCTGTGGGCGGGAACGCTCGGGGCCTGCATCACGACTTGGACCACGTTTGTGCCGTGCTTTCTCTGGATTTTCCTCGGCGCACCTTACATCGAGCAGCTCCGTTCCAATCGCCGCCTGGCCAGCATCCTGGCCTCCGTGACCGCGGCGGTGGTCGGCGTGGTGCTCAATTTGACCGTGTGGTTTGGCCTGCATGTTTTTCATCCGGCCCGGGGAGTGATCGACTGGTGGGCGGTGGCGGTGGCGGTCGTGGCTTTTGTGGCGCTGCGCCGGTTTAAGGTCGGAATCATTCCAGTGGTAATTGCCAGTGGCACCCTGGGGTTGCTCTGGAGTTTGGCGCGCGACTCTGTCATCGGTTTTTGATGAGCCGACTTTTGGGAAAAACCGTCCTCGTCACGGGTGCCAGCAGGGGCATTGGCCGGGCTCTCGCCTTCGGTTGTGCGCGGGAAGGCGCCGATGTGATCGTCAATTACCACACGGATCGCGACCGCGCGGATGCCGCCGCCGTGGTGCAGCAGATCGCTGGACTGGGCCGGCGGGGTCTTGCACTCAAGGGCGATATCAGCCGGGGCGGGCAGATCGACCGCATGTTCGCCCGGGCCCGCCGGGAATTTCCCCGGCTTGACGTGTTGATCAACAACGCCGGCATCACGGGGTGGAGCGAACTGTTTTCCACCACCGAGAAGAAGTGGGACGAGGTTTTCGCGACGAATCTCAAGGGCACGTTTTTCTGCACCCTGGCCGCGGCCCGGTGGATGCGCGAAACGAAGACCGGAGGGGCGATCGTCAACGTTTCGACCGTCTGCGCCGAATTGGGGATGAACAATCTGGCGGCCTACGCCACGAGCAAGGCCGGGCTGAACGGCCTGACGAAGCAGCTCGCGATCGAACTCGCCCCCTATCGCATCCGGGTCAACGCGTTTGGCCCCGGTCCGATCGACGTTGAGCGGAATTTGCAGGATGACCCCAATTACCGCGAGGCGTGGGCCGAGGTGGTGCCGCTCGGACGGACGGGTCGCGCGGAGGAAATGATCGGGCCGGCCCTTTTTCTCGCCTCGGATGAATCGAGCTACGTGACGGGCCAGCTGTTCTACGCTGATGGCGGATGGACTATCCAGGGCCGGTTTGCCGCTGGCAACCTGAAGAAAGCGGCGAGCAAAAATCGCTGA
>CAMAPG010000038.1 GCA_945859965.1 Opitutus sp. GAS368
GAGCGCCGTAACCTCGGAAGCGCTGTGTTGCGCGAGCACGTGAATCGCGGCCACTTGCACCACTTCGGGTTGACCGGATCCAAGACACGCAATCAGCGCCGTCCGGGACTGCGCCAGCGAAGCCACGCCGAGCAACTCGATGGCGGACAGGCGCGACGCTGTTGGATTCTGTTTTCCGGCGGTGGTTTCAGCGGCTTGGGTGAACACGGCGAGCAGCTGATGGCCGGTATCGACCTGTTCAATCGAAGTACCGGCGCGCTGCAGGCCTTCACCCAGGGAGCGAAGCCAAAGCGGATCAGTGTCGCGCTGGGCGACAAAGCCGAGCAACGCCGCATCCTGTTCCACGAATTTCGAGGCCGCCCGGATTTCGACCAGCTTGGCGACAAAGGGGGCGTGCTTTTTGGCCTGGGCGACGTCGAGCGTCATGGCCGGAAAGAGCACCCCGGCGACCGCGTCGGGGGGTCCGCTCAGCAGCGCCGCGGAAATCCAGAAATGGTCGGCATAGCGGACCGCCAGCCGGATATAAGCCGCATTCAACAGCTGCTTCATCGCCGACGAGGGGGCGGCGACCACCGCGGTCGGCAGCGTAAAGGCCAGCTGGAAACACACTCGCTCTGCCGGATCGTCGGCCAGCGCGGCGAGTTTTTCAGCGAGCGCCGGACTGAGTGTAGCGCTGCGAAGTCCTTTTTCGGTCAGCACGATCGCGCGTTCCCGGACATGCTCATCGTTGTCAGCCAAGCCCGAAAGCAGGGAATCATCGTCAAGCGCATTGAGCCCATCGAGCGCACCCAGGGCGTGATGTCGCGCGAGCGGCGACTGCGCGTCGCGCACCAATTTCCTGAGCAGCGGCACCGCGGCCTGGTCCTGGCGTTCATAGAGCAGACGTGAGGCAGTGTCCCGGTGCCAGCCATTGGGATGCTCCAGCGTGGCCACCAGTTCAGCTGTGCTCATTGCACCCAGCGGGACCAAGGCCCGGCGTTTCCAGCCGGGAGCGGAGGGAGCAATCCGGTAGATCCGGCCGCGGTCATTGCCGTTGTTGAGGTCGAGATACTGCTTGATCTCCGTGGGAATGCTCCAGGGATGCTCGATGACTTCGCGATACATGTCGCAGAGATAAAGGCAGCCGTCGGGCGCGTTCGCAAAATTGACCGCCCGCACCCAGGTATCCGTGCTCGCCGCAAACTCGAAGGTGAGTTCGTCGTCGGGACGGCGGCCGATGAGGCTGACGCCATCGGGATAAATCTTTTTGCGATGCACGAGCTGGCCGCCCGCGTCGCCAGTGAACGTGTTGTTCAGGAAATCGGCGCCATACTCATCGCCCCGGTAAACCGTCGTTCCCGTCGCCCCGGTAAAATAGCCGCTGACGCGACCGCCGCCCTCAACCATTCCCTTCACCACCCCGCCGATCCGCCAGCGCGTGCGGACGATCCGCCACGATTCATCCGGGCTGATGCGAAAGACCTCCGCGGCGCCGCCGTCGGCCGCAATGCTCCGGCGGGTGGCCGGCATCGTGAAAAATGGATTCCGGCCCGCGTAGCGATCGTCATACACCCAGAATTGGAGGTGATCGGAATTGGAGCAGGCAAACTTCCGGCCATAATTGTCGAAGCTCATGCCATACTGCGCCCCGCCCGCCTCGAACCCGAACTCGTAGGTGCGCGGATCAAACCAGAAATCGCGCGCCGCGAGTTCCTCCTCGGGCAGGTCCGGGCGTTTCAAATTTTTGATTTTGCCGCGATTGCCACTGCCCGCCTGCACGTGGATGCGGTTGTCCTGGCCCCATTGGAAACTATTGAGGAGCGTCTGGACGTTGAGCGCCTTCAAGCCGGTGCCGAAGCCGGTGAAAACTTTCTCCCGCACCTCGGCGCGGCCATCGCCATCGCGATCCTCAAAGCGCCAGATGTCGGGCGTCGCGCCCACGAATAAGCCGCCATTGGCCCAAATCAAGCCGGTCGGCCACGGCAGGTCCTCCGCGAAAACCGTACTCGTTTCGTAAACCCCGTCACCATCCTTGTCCTCCAGCAGGGAAATCCGACCCAGGTGCGGCGTCACCTCGCGTCGCTCGGAATAGTCGATCATCTCGCAGACAAACATCCGGCCTTTTTCGTCGAACGTGATCGCGATCGGATCGCGGACCTGGGGTTCATTTGCCGCCAGCTCGAGCTTGAAGCCGGCCTTGGTTTTCCAGGTGGCCACCGCATCCTTTGGCTCAACCGCCGGATAACGCGGGAGATCTTTTTGCGGATCCACGGTCACCGTACTTTTCATGGCCGCCGGCGCCGGGCCCGACGACGCGGCGATCGCCGCGCTCCACAAGCCGGCCAGTGCGAGCGAAAGGATGAATCTCATAAAATGATCAGCGGCTGAAGCCCCCGGATGTGCGCCGCGCCAAACTGCGCTGACCAGTCTGACGCTGGAGAGCCGGAATCGGGTAAAATGAGGAAGGCGGGGGCCGACGGAGGATTCAAAAGGACGGGGGGAATAGGGGTGCAAAACTAGAAAGGGATCAGGTTATCAGGACAAGCCCCCTTGCGTGCGAAATTAAACTTGGTTTACGTTCACCAAACGAGGCTTTGCCCGCGTTGCCCCCGCCCTGCTCTCTTCTTCCCCTTGTGAGTCAAACCACACCCGTCTTCTCCATTGCACCGTTCCGGTTCGATGTCACCCCGCCCTTAAATCACGCCCTCCTCGGGGGCCTGGTCATGCCCGCGATCGGCTACGACGATTCGCTTGAGGCCATTGGCTATGTGCTGCTTGGGCTGGAGACCCCCATCGTGGTCTGCGCCGTCGATTGGGCCGGTTTGATGAATGACGCCCATCTCGCGTGGCGGAACGCACTGGCGGAGGCCGCCGGCACGACTCCCGACCGCGTCGCTGTCCACTGTGTGCACCAGCACAACACCCCTTTTGCCTGTCCGGAGGCCAGGGCTCTCGCAGGTAAACACAAGGATCTGCCTGAAATATTCGACCCGGTGTTTTTCGAAACCTGTCTGGCCCGGGGTCGCGCCGCGATCAAAACGGCCCTGACCCGGCTGCAGCCCGTCACGCACGTGGCGCACGGTGAGAGCATCGTTCATCGCGTGGCGTCAAATCGTCGCGTCGCCCGCAACGCGGCGGGTCGCGTGACCACCATGCGGTTGAGTTCCTGCACGGATCCGAAAATGCGCGCCCTGCCAGAGGGCACGATCGATCCCAAACTTCAGACGGTGGCGTTTTTCAACGGCGAACGGAAAGTGGTCTGCTGCCATTACTACGCGACGCATCCGATGAGTTACTATCGGGACGGGCGCGTGAGCAGCGATTTCTGCGGACTGGCGCGCAAGCAGCGGCAGGCGGAGGAGCCCGGGTGCACCCATCTCTATTTCACCGGTTGCGCGGGCAATGTCGCCGCGGGAAAATATAACCAGGGTTCGCCGGCCGATCGCGTCGCTTTGACCAAGCGCATCCATGCCGGCATGCGAAAGTCGGAATCCAAACTCCGTCCACGGCCGCTGGAGACCGTGGAATGGCGCACCGAGGAATTCCGACCGCCTGCGGCTCCTACTCCCACCGCCCGGACCCTGGCCGCACAGCTCCGGCAAGTGACGCTGCCTGAGGTCGACCGGCTATTGGCGGCCTTTCGCCTAGCCTGGCTGCGCCGGGCGAAGCGGGGAGTTCCGATCGTCTTGAGTTGCCTGCGCCTGAACCGGATTTCGGTGCTCCACCTCCCCGGGGAAATCTTCGTCGAATACCAACTGCGCGCCCAGTCCCTCGGACATGGACAGCCAGTCGCCACGGCGGCTTACGGGGACGACGGCCTGTGGTACCTGCCCACGAAAGAGGAATATCCCAAGGGCGGATATGAAAACACCGTGGCGTTCTGCAGCCGGAAAACCGACGGCCTTTTGACCGCGGCCCTCCGGCGCCTGCTGGCCCCCCGTTTCACTCCAAAATATAAAATGGATCGGGCAACTTGAAGGTGCGTTCCGCGAAGCTACCGGCCAGGTCGCTCTCCTGGTCGCCTACATTGGCGATGATCACATTGCCTTCGCCCGCGAGCCGCCAGCGCGCCGCGGTTTTATAAACTGCCGCTTTTTCCTTCGAACCGTTGGGACGGCAAATGAGCACGGCGTAGTCGGTGCAGCCAATCGCCCGGAGATTTTTTTCCGTGCCGGCCCGCTCTCGTTCCTGGCGTCCGGTCAGAAAAACCACCTCTATTCCCAGCCGCCGGGCCAGACGATACACCTCGCGGATGGGCTCGATCGGCGGTGCCGCACCCGCTGCGGTCCAGGCGTTCCACGAAGCGTCATCGCCGCCAAAATCGTACTGCTGCGCGTAGGGCCATCCCGACAGCAGGGTTTCGTCCAGGTCCAACACGAGCGTGAGTTGTTCACCCGTCGTTCGGTGCGCCGCGCGCGTTTCGATCCAGGCGGACACCTTCCGGGCAACCGCGGCAATGTCCCGGTCATACGCGCCCGAAGCGATATAGGTCCGGATCTCCGCCTTGAGCGAATCGAGATTGCGCGGTTCAGACGACGTCGCAACGCAGCCGGTAAAAACCAGGGCGCCCAACGCCGCCCAACGGGAAAAAAATCGAATCACGGCAGGCACGCTGTCGGATTCCGAGGAATCACGAAACGAAAAAGAATGACCGCCCACGCACGCCGGGAATGTCCTCATGCCCGGCGCAGACCCGACGTCGCCAGGCCTATGGCGGGCAAGACGGCTCGCCCTCCGTAGTCTTGGCGAAGGAGGGAGTCGCGCCCTACCACGCACGCGGACGATGTACGCCTCCGCGTCCTCGATTTCCCCTCAGAGCCCTCTGCGTTAAAAAATAAAACCCGGACCAATCTCCGGGTCAGTTTCAACCCAAGTCATCCGTTTGCTGATTTCCCGCCTCCCACATTCTAATTCCAGGTCCGGCGGAGAAAATTCACGAAATTGCCGCTGAAAATTCCCTCGATATCGTCGGCCTTGTAGCCGCGCGACTGCAGATGCCCCTGCAATTTTGCCAGGTCCGCGATGCTGTCGAGGTCGAGCGGGGTTTGCTCCGTGCCGTAACCGCCATCGAGATCCGAGCCAATCCCCACCTGCCGGGCGTTGCCCGCGAGCTGGCAGATGTGGTCGATGTGCTCGCAAATCTTTTCCAGCTTCAGGCCGAAGTCCTGCGGTTTGGAACGCAGGTGCGTCCAGCCGTGCACCATCATGATCGCATCGAAGGCCATCCCGATGACGGCACCGCGGCTGATCAGCTCCTTGATCTGCTCATCGGTGAACTGGCGGTTCCAGTTGGACAGCGCGCGGCAATTGGAATGGCTGGCCCAAATCGAACCATTAAAACGCTTCATCGCATCCCAGAAACTCTCATCACAGAGATGCGTCACATCGAGAATGATGCCGAGGCGTTCCATTTCCTTCAGCAATTCGTGGCCGCGCGAGGTGAGCGGGCCTTCGTCGTCCGTGCCGTGGCCGTACACGCCCGGGCCATAATGCACGGGCCCGAGGGCGCGCAGGCCGTCGGCGTAGGATTTCTCCAGATGCTTCAGGGAGACGATCGAATCGGCGCCCTCCAGGCTCAGGATGTAGCCGATCGGCAATTTCGTCTCCCGCGGGTACGGCGCCTCGAGCCACAGCTGCAAATGAGAATCAAGCTGGGCGCGGTTGCGGATCTGCACCATTTCGCCGCACGCCTCCATTTCGCGGTACCAGGCCAGCTGCCCCTGTGTCTCGGCCCACGCCTGTTCGGGACTGGCAAAACCCGGCAAACGACTGAAGAAGGACACGCTGCGCGCGAGCTGGGTGGCAACACACAGCCCGACATTGCCCCGGCGCATTTCGGGAAAACAAACGGTGTTGCGCGTCCGCCACGGCAGATCGGTCATGCCGAGTTCACGGCGGCGGATACGCTCCTGGGTCCAGCGCTGGTCGCGGTTAAACTCGATCGCATTCCAGGACAGGTCCAGATGGACGTCGAAGAGAAGTGGAGGGGGCATCGGGCGCTTGGTTGCCTCGATCCAAACTCGGTTTGATGCGAGAACGCCATTCATTTCTCGGATTGCCGCCGGATGCGGCCGCGGCGACGTTGTCCCTATGTTCTTCTGGCTCAAAAAACTGGTGTCGTTCGGATTAATGCCGCTGTCGCTGGCGCTCGGCCTGATGATTGCCGGACTCTATCTCACGCGAAACGCCCGCCGGGCCCGGTTGGGACGAACCCTCCTCCTGATTGGCGTCGGAGTGCTCGTTTTTTTCAGCCAGAACACGGTGAGCTGCTGGCTCGTGCGCTCGCTGGAGGCGAAATACCCGCCGATCCCAGAACTCGCCGCCGGAACTCCCCTTCCCTCCGGACTTGCCCGCTGCCGCTATGTGGTGGTCCTAGGCGGAGGGCATGACGACTTCGCGCCATTGTCGGCCACGAACAAGCTGAGTCCCCATGCGCTCGAACGCATCGTGGAGGGTGTTCGATTGCTGCGGGCCATGCCGGAAGCCAAGCTGATTGTAAGCGGGCCCGGAGTAGGAACGAACCCCACTCACGCCAGCGTACTCGCCCAGACAGCCCTCACCCTGGGGGTTTCTCCCGATCGTATTTTGAAGATCGAAACCGCCCGCGATACGGAAGATGAGGCCCGGGCCGTTCGGGCACTGGCGGGGCCGGTTCCGGTGGCGCTGGTGACCTCAGCATGGCACCTCCCGCGCGCCGCCGCACTCTTCCGGAGGACGGGCGTGGATGCGTTTCCCTGCCCTACCGATTACATGGCCAAGCCCAATCCGGAGTGGCGCTGGAACGATCTGGCCTGGGAGAGCATCAGCCTCGAAAAAAGCTCCCTCGCCCTGCGGGAACGGATCGGATTCCTCTGGGTTTGGCTGCGCGGAAAGGTCTAGGGAATTCCGGAGGTAGACCACGAAAGGCACGAAACACACGAATCGGTCCTGATTATCGGTTGATGACTCTGAGCGTAGGTAGGGCGAATCCTCCGGATAAGCCGTTCGTGTGCCCGGCTCGTCGGGGGGACGACTCGCCCTACCTTCTTTGCTCCGCTCAGAGTGGCAGGTCCGCTTACCCGTGAACCTTTCGTGTCATTTCGTGTATTTCGTGGACCAATCTCCGGTGGAATCGCGAAAATTGTTTCGCAAACGTCACATTGACCGCTACTCAGGCTGACGCATGTTCTCCCTAAGAAAACTGTTCGGCAAGGAAGAGAAATTCTTCGACCTCCTCGAAGCGAGCGCGGAAGAGGCCAAGGTCAGCATCACCCTCCTCTACCGCTTCATCCAGACCCACAATGAGGGCCGTCCGCCGGCAAACCTCGACGAGTTCATCCAAAGCCGCCGCAAGGACAAGCGCATCACCCAGCAAATCACCGAGGAACTCAGCCGCACGTTCGTCACGCCCCTCGAACGGGAGGATATCGAGGCGCTCTCCACCGTCCTCTACCGCATTCCGAAGACCGTCGAAAAAATCGTCGAACGGCTTTCCATCCTGCCCGGCCAGGTGCCGCAGAGCGGCTTCACGCGGCAGGCGCAGCTCCTTGAACAGGCCGCAGGCGAAGTTGTTTTCATGGTCAAGCAGCTCCGGGGCGGCACCCACATGGAAAAGATCCGCGAAGCCCAGGAGCGGCTGCAATTCGCCGAGGGCGAGGCGGACAAGGTGATGCTGAGCCTGATAAAGGAACTTTATCATGGCCCCTTCGATGCGAAGCAGCTCGTCATGCTGCAGGATCTTTACGAGATGGTCGAAAAAGCCGTCGATCGCTGCCGGGATGCCGGCAACGTCGTCGTGCAAATTGTGCTGAAATACTCGTGAGCCCGGCCGTCGCCCGCGCACTCCGGCCAACGCGTTTCTTGCCATGACCCTTTTCCTGTTAGTTCTGCTCGCGGCCCTCGTCTTCGAATACATCAACGGTTTTCACGACACGGCGAACGCCATCGCCACCGTCGTTTCGACCAAGGTGCTCACGCCGCGCGCCGCCATCGTCTGGGCGGCCGGTTGGAACCTGGTGGGCGCACTCGCCGGCACCGCCGTTGCCAAGACCATCAGCGGTGGCCTGGTTGAACCCAGCGCGGTCACGATGCTGACCGTCTTTAGCGCGTTGCTCGGCGCAATCATCTGGAACCTGTTTACCTGGTGGCTCGGCCTGCCGTCGAGTTCCAGCCACGCTTTGATCGGTGGCCTCTGCGGCGCCTCTCTGGCGACCGCCCAGGGAAACTGGCATGTGCTCATCTGGGCCGCCAAGGACGCCAAAGGTGCGGCTGTCGGCCTGTGGCCGAAGGTTGTCCTCCCAATGGTCAGCTCCCCCCTGATCGGCTTCATCGGCGGCGCGCTGTTGATGTGGTTCCTGATGATCGTGCTGCGCAAAGTCACCCCGCGCATCGTCAATCTCATCTTCGGCAAGGCCCAGTTGCTCAGCGCGGGCTTCATGGGTTTTGGCCACGGCTCGAATGACGCGCAAAAAACGATGGGCATCATCACCCTCGCGCTCTTCACCGGCACTGCCCAGGGCGTGTTTAAGGATTTGCCCGAGTGGGCGTCGTTCCTCCGTGTCACCAGCGACAAGCACGTTCCCTTTTGGGTCGTTCTCACCTGTGCCCTGACCATGGCGGCCGGAACCGCCGCCGGCGGCTGGCGCATCATTCGCACGATGGGTCACAAGATGGTGAAGCTGCAACCGGTGAACGGATTTGCCGCGGAAACGACCGCGGCGCTCATTATTCACGGCGCCTCCACCATGGGCATTCCGGTGTCCACAACCCACGTCATTTCCACCTCCATCATGGGCGTCGGCGCCTCAAAGCGCCTGAGTGCCGTGAAATGGGGCGTAGTCGAACGCATCGTCTGGGCTTGGGTGCTCACCCTGCCCGTGACCGGTTTGCTCGGCTATGGGCTGGAGCGGTTCCTGAAGCTCTGGATGTAGGCTAGCCAAGTGTCCTCATCCGGCATGGAACGCTTAACTTTTAACGCCCAAGTGGGCGTCACTTGAGCGTTAAAAGTTAAGCGTTGAGCGTTTCGTGTGTCGCGGGGGGCTCAGCTGGCAGCTCCGCCGCTTTTCTTCACTTCGTCCGAGTGGCGCACGTCCTTGCCCTTCGCGAGATAGATCATCTCCTCGGCGATGTTCGTGGCATGGTCCGCGATCCGCTCGATCGATTTGGAAATGAACATGAGCTCGATTGCGCGGCTGATCGTGCCGGGCTTCTCGATCATGTAACTCGTCAGTTCGCGGTAGAGCTGCTTGTTGATCTTGTCCACTTCGTCGTCGCGGCGGCAGACCGCCAAAGCTTTTTCGGTGTCGCCGTTCAGGAAACAGTCCAGCGCATCGCGCAACATTTCCAGGGCGATGTTCGCCATGCGGGGAAGGTCGACATACGGCTTGAGGGGCGGCTCGGCGCTGAGCCGCACGGCCCGCTTGGCGATGTTGGTCGCTTCATCGCCAACGCGCTCCAGGTCATGACTCGCTTTCATGCCGACGATCACCAGCCGCAGCTCGGTCGCGACCGGGGCCCGCAGGTTCATGTAACGCATCGCCTCTTCGTCGATCTTGATCTCGAGCTGGTCGAGCTCGTCGTCGGCCGCAATGACCTGGTCCGCAAGCGAGGCATCACTTTCCACCAGGGCCTTGACGGCCGAACGCACCTGGCGGGTGGCGGTTTCGCCCATCAGGAGCAGATGGGAGCGGAAGATCTCGAGCTCGGAGTCAAAGAAACGTTTCATAGAGGGAGGAAACTCAACATCAGCAGGATTCATCGTCGGGGTGTTAGCCGAAACGACCGGAGACGTAAGCTTCGGTCTGGGGGTTGCCCGGATTCATAAAGATTGTGCGGGTCTCCGCGTATTCGACCAGCCGGCCCATGTAAAAGAACGCCGTGCGGTCGGAACAGCGAGCCGCCTGCTGCATATTATGGGTCACGATGACGATCGTGAAATTCGTCTTCAACTCGTGGATCAATTCCTCGACCTTGGCCGTCGCGATCGGATCCAGCGCCGAGCAAGGCTCATCCATGAGAATGATCTCCGGTTCAACCGCGATCGCCCGGGCAATGCACAGGCGCTGCTGTTGCCCGCCCGACAGTCCGAGTCCGCTGGCATGCAGGCGGTCCTTGACCTCATCCCAGAGCGCCGCGGCGCGGAGGGAGCGCTCGACCACTTCGTCGAGCTGCGCCTTGGTCTTCACGCCCTGCAGCCTCAAGCCATAGGTGATGTTTTCGTAGATCGATTTGGGAAAGGGATTCGATTTCTGGAAAACCATGCCGACCCGCTTGCGCAGCTCGATCACATCGATGTCGCGGCCATTGATCTCGACGTCACGAATCTTGATCGTGCCGCGGCCAATGCGCGTCCCGTCGATCAGGTCGTTCATCCGGTTCAGGCAGCGCAGCAGCGTGGATTTGCCGCAGCCGGACGGTCCGATCAGAGCCGTCGCCTTCTTGGCCTCGACCTGCAGGGTGATGTCGTGCAGGGCCTGGCTGGCACCGTAGAAGAAATCGAGGTGTTCGATATCGATGAGAATCTCGCTGGCCGGGGCGGATGAGTCGCCAGCAGTCGCGAGGGAAGAAGTCCCCATCGTCGGACGGGGGGTGGGCACGGAAGAGCGGGTGTCCATGGAAAGAGGATCGGCGATCACCATTTGTAACGGTTGCGGAGATGGTTGCGGAGCACAATCGAGGTCGTGGCGACGAGGGCGACAATCATGAGGAAAACAAAAGCCGTGCCGTATTGCACGCGTTCCGTGTACTCATTTTGCGGGATCTTCGAGCTGACGACGTAAATGTGGTACGGGAGCGCCATCACCCCCTGGAAAAAGAAATCGCTGAACTTCTCCACATCCCACGGCAGCTTGTCGCGTACGACATAGGCCGCCGTGAACATGATCGGGGCAGTCTCGCCCGCCACCCGGGCAATGCCGAGAATGGAAGAGGTGAGGATTCCGGGCAAAGCATACGGCAGAACATTCTTTCGGATCGTCTGCCACTTGGTGGCTCCCAGCGCGAGTGAGCCTTCGCGAAAGCCCTTGGGCACGCTTTTCAGCGATTCCTCCGAGGCGGTGATGACGACCGGCAGCACCATGAAGGCGAGCGTGAACCAGCCGGAAAGCAGCGAGACGTTCCAGTCAAAGAAGAGCACGAAAAGGCCGAAGCCGAACAAACCGAAGACAATCGAGGGAACGCCGGCCAGATTCAGGATGGCCAGGCGAATGAAGCGGATAAACCGCCCGTCGCGGGCGTATTCGTTGAGATAAATCGCCGCACACACCCCGAGTATCAGCGCAATGGTCATCGACCCGACCACCAGAAGAACGGTGCCGACAATACAGGGAAAGATTCCACCGGCGGAATAGACATAGCTCTCGGTTTTCACCGTCGCCGCATCTGGGTTTTGCGCCTTGAAAGCGCGATACGCCTTGTCTCCCAGTTCCATTTTTTTGCCCTGGTATTCGAACACATACAGCGACTCCGGCGCCTCGGTGAAAAAGGTCGTGTTGATGAACGGCGCCTTGGCTTGAAAAACGCTGCGCGAACCTTTGACCACGATCGTGGCAAAGACCGCGGCCCCGCAAAACAGGACGAGATAGGTGGCGGCGCGGAACAGCCAGAAACTGGTTTTTTCCCGGCGGCGGGCGGTGGTGGGCCGGGCTTTGAAAATGTGGGCGGTGGCGGGAGCGTTCATCGGAGATCAGGGAGGGGCGGTTTTATCCGATGGAAAGGCGGTAGCGGCGCACAATGCGCTGGGCCAGGTAGTTGATCCCCAGGGAGAGGAAGAACAACACGAGGCCGACCATGAACAACGCGCGGTAATGAATGCTGCCGCGGACCACCTCGCCCATTTCCTGGGCGATGATCCCGGTCATCGTGTGCACCGGCTGGGTGACCACGCCCAAACCCGCGGTGAAGTCGGGGATCGCAATGCGATTACCCGCGCACAACAGCACGACCATGGTCTCCCCAATGACCCGGCCCAAGCCGAGAAGTATTGCGGAAATGATGCCCGAGAGGGAAGCAGGGACAATGATCTGGATAATCGTTTGCAGCCGGTTGGCCCCGAGCGCGAAGGACGCTTCCTTGAACGCCCGCGGCACGTTGTTCAGCGCGTCTTCCGCCAGCGTGAAAATCGTCGGCACCGCCAGCAGGGCGAGCAAACAGCCCGCCGTGAGAATATTCAGCCGTTCGCTGAACGGAAAACCCGGCACCCAGGAGAGCCAGGTGAATTGCGACAACGCCCGCAGGGCCTGCCCCAGTACCGCGATGCCAAAAAAGCCGAGCACCACGGACGGAATCGCCGAGATGAATTCAATGCAGGGCTTGATGAAGCGCTGTTCCCCCAGTGAGGCGATCTGGTTCACATAGATGGCCGCGCCGACCCCCAACGGCACCGCCAGCAACAAGGCAACGAGGGAAACCATCAGCGAACCGACGAAAAGCGGAATCACGCCGTACCAATCCTGCCAGAAACTCGCCGTCAGCCACTCGCGGCCAAAGATGAAGGCGGTGAACGCCTGCCAGAACGGCACCGGTTTCAAGTAATCCCACGTCTCGAGCTTGTGCTCTACCGCAGGAAACGTCGCCAGATAGTCGCGCGTGTGCGCCTTGAATTTATCCATCCGCCCCTGCAATTCCGGGGTCGGCAGCGTCGGCGCGGTGGCCATGACGGCCTTCAATTGGGTCGCGAACGCTTGGTTCGCTTCCCGATAGGCGGGCAGCGTGGCGAGCAAGGGTTTGAGTTCCTCCTGGAAATTGATGACGGCGATCTGCACCCGGCCGGCCTCGGCGGTTTTTCCCGCCGCAAGCAGCTGGTTTCTCTCCTCCTGCTTGTCCCCCGCCACGATAAACTTCGTTTTGATCTCGGTCGCCTGCTCCGTCAGGTCCGAAACCAGGCTCCGCAGCGGGTCCACGGCATCGCTGAACTGCCCGGCAAAGGCATCAAACCCAGCCAGCGCGGCATTGGCCTCGGCCAGCGGCCGGTTCTGTTTCTGCGTGAGCTCATTCAGCGTGCGCACCCGCAGGTCGGAGAGGGAACGCGTCAGCGCGGTGTGGTCGTCCGACTGGGTGCGGATAAAATCCACGTACTCCAGCCCCGCCTGGCGGTAGATCCGGAGGTTCCGGTCGTTCTGGGCAAAGAAATGCGCGCCTTCCTTGAAAAGGAAGAATGTGATCAGCGCCAACACCACCACCGAGATCAGGGCATTGCCGCCGAAAAAGGTCCGGATGCAGTCATCCAGCGTGAGTCCAAAGAGCCGGAAGCGGTTTTTCCGGCTTAGAAACGAGATCGTCGTGGGAGTGCTGGAGGAGGCCATCGCGTGCCCCACAGCACGGCCCGCCCGCCGCGCCACGTCAAGCGAGGCACCGTTACGTTTTGGTGACAGCAGGGTCCGACACCCCATAGGGCGGGTCTCCGACCCGCCCTTGGATCGTGGCCGCGCCAATTCCTCGGGACGCAGCGGATGGGCGCTTTTAGGCGGCGGCGGTTCTTGCCCTAGGAGCTTTTGGGGAATTCGTCTCTCTGAGTAGCGAAAGCCGTGAGGCTTTCGTCCGAACCCGAAACGCTCACGCGTTTCGCTACGAGAATCTAAAGCAACCGGCATTTCCCAAACAGTTCCCAGCTCCCGAAATCCGCAAGCGGACCATGGCGACCTGCAGGCTGTAGGCCACCTCGTTGAGGTGGCCGGCAGGGTCAGCGACCTGCCTACATCACCATCCACTGGTTCTGACCCACCTCCGAACAGACGCAAAAAAAGCGCCGGCCCATTGGCCGGCGCTCCCTAAACCTAAACCACCCCAAAATGATCAGCGGATGCCGACGAAGCCGACTTTTTCGGCAATCTTCTGCCCTTCGTCGCTCAGCGTAAATTCCACGAACTTGGCGGCTTCACCCGTTGGCTCGCCGTTCGTGTAGTAGAATGTCGGACGAGCATAGGGATACTTCTTCGCCAGCACCGACTCCTTGGTTGGCAGCGCTCCATCGATCGAAACGACCTTGATGCCGGGATCGTGGATGTAAGCGAGGCCGACGTAGCCGATGCCATTCGGGTTCTTCGCCACTTCCGCGGCGATCTGCTCATTGCCCGCCATTTTCTGGGAGGACGATGCGTAGTCGCGTTTCTTCATCGCGAGGTCCTTGAAGTCCGAATAGGTGCCCGAAGACGTGTTGCGCGTGTAGATCGAAATCTTGCCCGCAGGAGCGCCGACCGCTGACCAGTCGGTGATATCGCCGGCAAAGATCTGCTCCACCTGACGCTTGGTCAGCGCCGAGATCGGACTGTTCGCGTTGACGATCACGCCGATGCCGTCGAAGGCGACGATCGTCGGTTTCATCGACACACCCTTGGCCTGTGCCGCGGACATTTCCGTTGGCTTGGCGCGGCGCGAGGACATGCCGATCTGGGCCGTGCCATCGATGATGGCGGCAATGCCCGTGGTCGAGCCTTCGGCAGCGATTTCAAACGAGACGCCGGGATATTTCGCCTTGTACTCTTCGGCGAGCGTGGGGACGAGTTTGGCGCCAAGGGTGTCTGAACCCTTGATCACCAGCTTTTGCGCCTGGGCGGCGGAAACCGCCATCAGGAGGGAGAGAATCAGGAGAATTTTTTTCATAAGACTAGGAGATGGTGAATTTTTAGAACTTCAGCACGAGATCGAGCTGGAGGAGTTGCGAGTGATCGTTGTTGGCCAGCGCGTGGGTGAGATTTTTCTGAATCGCGGTGGTGTGCATGTACGTCACGTTGAAGCTGGTGAAGTCGGTGATGTTGTACGTGCCGGCGAGCTTGAAACCTTGCTGGCTGAGCTTGCCGAAGGCAAAATCGGAATCGTTGGTGTTCACGTCCACCGAGCCGAGGCCGACCTGGCGGTAGTCGAGCTTGATGCCGTAATCGCCCTGCACTTTGCCCAGGCCATGACCGTACGCCACGCCCACGAGCCACGCGAGCGGATCGGCATCCCAGCGGGAGAGGCTCAACCCATAGACCCGGCTCACCCGGTTGTTGGCCTCGAGATTGTAGGACGAATCCCAGTAAAGTTTGACCGAGTTGCCCGCGCCGGCGGCATTGGCCCAATTCACTTCTCCAGCGAAGGTCAAGAGGCTCAGGTAACGCGTCGAGCCGGTGAAAGGATTTTCGTTGGTCGCGAGATCGATGCCCGAGGCGTTGTATTTCGCAAAGCCCGGCGCCAGCACGATGCTGTCAGCAGCATTGCCGATCGCATCGCGGCCGAACCAGTGGGTGTAAACCGCTTGCTGTTCGAACAGCCAGGAGTCGCGGCCAGCCGGACCGGCCAGGCGCTCGTTGCGGTCTTCCATGATGTTCTGCAGCGCGCGAATTTCCAGCGTGTCCTTGCCGCTGAAGGCATAACGATAGTTTTCACTCACACCCTGGGGATTGATATCGGCGTCCCACCGCAGGTCCGTCACGTAGAAGGGATTTTTCTGCTTTCCCAATACGAAGGACCAGTCGGCGTTCAACCGATAGGAAATATAGGCGCGGGCCAGAAACATTGCATAGTCGTCATTGGCGCCTTGAAAAGTCTGGTTGCCGGAGTCGGCGGCTTGCGCGGTTTCGAGCGCGAAACCGGCACCCCACCCTTTTTGCAGGAGAACATCGCCGTTCAAACGGAAACGGAAACGTTCGCGGGTGCGCTCGTTGGTCACGCTCACCGGACCGGTGGCCACCGCCGGAGCCTGCGTCTCGATCTGATGACGCATGCGGAGGTCACCGGAAAGTTTGAATTCGGTCAGCGAGGAGCTGAGGTTGAGCTTGCCCGCGGACGTGTTGGCCGCGAAATCCTTCACCAGATCGGCGCGCAATTCCTCGGCCTCCTGGTCAGTGACGATTCCCTTTTTGACGAGAATGTCGATGAGCGGGCCGCTGTCTTGGGCCAGTGCGGAGCCGGTGATGAGCAAGGCGCTGCCCAGCAGCGCGAGCCATTTCGATTTCAGTGTAAGCATAGTATGCGTTCGTTCGGTGTTTGGATTTGGAACGCACCCTTTTTAGCGGGTAATTGTTACGGATCCGTGACGCCCGGGTTACAACGCGGCAAATACACCGCCCCCTCCTCCCCATCTGGCTATAGCCTCTTCGGTTTAAATGGGCCGATCATACCCAAGCCGGTTTTGGCCACGAAAGATCACAAGGAGCACAAAGAAAACGATCCACTGGCTTGGTCTTTGTGCTCCTTGTGATCTTTCGTGGCCAAAAATTTCGGAGTTTGGACCGCACTGCGGCTCTTCAAGCCACCGGCTTTTTCCGCTTTTCCACCAGCGCCAGCAGCAGATCGCCTTTGGCCAGGCTGCCCAGCAGACGGCCGTCAGCCGCCACGACCGGCAGCCGTTCGGCGGTGATGCCCAGAAAGGCTTCGAGCGCCTCGCTCAACGAGCGATCAGGCCCCAGTCGCGGGAAATCTTCATGCACGATGTCGCGGGCCAGCACG